>DATENM010000104.1 GCA_035275065.1 Blastocatellia bacterium | reverse complement strand
CTGCAACACGGGCCGGTGCTGCGGGCGGCACTGCTGCGGTTGCAGGAGGACGAACATGTGCTGGTGGTGGTGATGCATCACATCGCCAGCGACGGCTGGTCGGCGGGCGTGCTGACCAGGGAGTTCACGCAGCTCTACGAGGACTACACTCACGGGCAGCCGGCGGCGCTGGCCGAACTTCAGATTCAGTACGCCGACTACGCCGCCTGGCAGCGCCAGTGGCTGACCGGAGCCGTGCTCGACGAGCAACTCTCCTACTGGCGCGAGCAACTGGCCGAAGTGGCGGCGCTGGAGCTGCCAACGGATCGAGTGCGGCCGGCGGTGGCCAGCCATCGCGGCGGCAGCGTCGGCTTGCGCCTGAGCGAGGAACTGACGCAGCAGTTGCGGCGGCTGAGTCAGCAGCAAGGCGTCACCCTGTTTATGACCTTGCTGGCGGCCTTCAAAGTCGTCTTGAGCCGCCACAGCGGCCAGCGCGAGGTGGTCATCGGCACCGACGTCGCCAACCGCAATCGCCAGGAGACTGAGCCGCTGATCGGCTTCTTCGTCAACCAGTTGGTGCTGCGCACCGACCTGTCGGGCG
The DNA here is from genome assembly GCA_035275065.1 of Blastocatellia bacterium. Lineage (NCBI taxonomy): Bacteria > Pseudomonadati > Acidobacteriota > Blastocatellia > Blastocatellia bacterium. Next base: position 21,323 of record DATENM010000104.1, on the reverse strand, counting down.
AGCTCACGGTCAAGGAACTGCTGGCGCGGGTCAGAGAAACAACGCTCGGCGCCTATGCCCATCAGGACCTTCCCTTTGAAAAGCTAGTGCAGGAGCTGGTTCATAATCGCGACCTCAGTCGCTCGCCCCTGTTCCAGGTGAAGCTTGTCTATCAGAATGTGCCACAGAATGAACTGCAAGTTGCCGGCATCAACGTTAGTGGATTCAGTGCCGATTACCAATATGCTAAGTACGACCTGACGATCACCCTTTTTGAAGGTAAAGGCATTGTGAGCGGATGGGCAGAGTACGCCGCTGATTTATATGAGCGCTCCACTATCGAAAGATTACTTACAGAGTTTCAGCTTTTGCTGGAGCGGATCACCGCAGATGTGGAGATATCGATCAACGATCTCCGGCTGTTTGAAGCCTCCCAGGAGATGGACGACCTGCGATACCTTGAACAACAGGCTTTCAAGGTGGGCAGGCGAAGAGTTGTCAGCCCGGTGGCTTGATTGAGACTTAGCACAGGAAGGCCCATTTGACGCGCGCTTAGCAATTTCATTTCGGTCCTCTACCATCAACCCTCTCGACCCTAGCTGGCAACCCAACCTACCGCTATATGCTAAAGAATAGATTTGAGAAGGCGCCGCTTACAAAAATGCCAGGTCTCACCCGGACCCGTGTGGACATGGAGAATCCGTCACTCGTTCGTCTGGAAACCTTCGGGCCTGACCAGCCACTCCCTCTGGTGATGCAGCCGGCAGTCAGCGGGCTCGACCCCATCGCCTGGGTCAGGCATAACATGGCCTTCGTTGAGTCGAAGCTGTTGGAGGCAGGCGCTATTCTCTTTAGAGGCTTCGACATTGAAGATGCCGACCGGCTGAATCAGTTCATCACAGCATTGGGCGTCGCGCCCATGGAGTACCGTGAGCGATCATCGCCGCGCAGCGACGTCGGCGACCGGGTTTATACATCGACTGACTACCCGGCAGATCAAGTCATATTCCCGCATAACGAGCACTCGTACTCCCGGACTTTCCCGCTGAAGCTTTTCTTCTTTTGCAAGAGCCCGGCATCAGAAGGCGGCGAGACGCCGCTGACCGATTGTCGGCGGATCTTTCGTTCGCTTCCGCCGCGGATAAGGGAGCGCTTTATCGAAAAGCAGTGGATGTATGTTCGTAACTTCGGCGACGGGTTCGGCCTCTCGTGGCAGACGGCGTTTCAGACCGAAGACCCGGAGGCCGTGGAGCGATATTGCCGGGCCGCCGACATTCAAGCTGAGTGGAAGGAGCGGGGCCGGCTGCGGACGCGCCAGGTGCGGCCTGCCGTCATCACTCATCCACGGACGGGCGAAATGGCATGGTTCAACCATGCCACTTTCTTCCACATCTCAACTTTACCCGCGCCCATTCAATCCGACCTGCTCGCGGAATTCCGGGAAGAAGACCTGCCAAACAATACCTATTACGGTGACGGCTCTCGGATAGAGCCAGAGGTGATGGATGAGTTGCGCGCTGCCTACTTGCAACAGGCTGTAAGTTTTGCCTGGGCGCGGCGCGACCTGGTCCTGCTGGACAATATCGCCACCGCGCACGCACGCAACCGCTATGCTGGCCCACGCCAGATCTTCTTTGCTATGGCTGAGCCATTCAGCCGGACTGATTTCTAAATCCCCATGAAGGAGTGGGGCTGAAATGCAAAAACAAGTCAGGGAAGGCTTTCGCCTGTCACCTCAGCAAGAGCGGCTATGGAGGCTACAGCAAGCCAGTCAATCTGCATGGTTTAAGACCCAGTGCCTTGCCTTCATTGAAGAGGAACTGGACGCGAATGCCTTCGTGAGCGCGCTGAACGAGCTCGTCAACCGGCATGAGATCCTCCGCACGGCATTCATCTACATACCAGGTGTGTCGATCCCCGTGCAGGTCATTTCCAAGACGGGCAGCGCAGTGGTTGACGAGCACGATCTAGCAGGCCAAGGCCCCACAGAACAGCGCGCACAAATCGAGCATCTCTACCAGGGCGCAATCGCTCGCGAGCTCGATTACGAGCAACCGTCGCCGCTGCACGTTTCATTGATCGATCTGGGCCAATCTCGGTATGCCTTGATAATGAGTCTGCCGGCGATGCACTGCGACGAGGACGCATTAGCCAGTCTGGTCAACGAGTTGGCCTTGGCGTACCATTCGCAGGCCGCTAAGAACCTCGGCCAGGCTGAGCCAGTCCAGTACGCCGACGTGGCCGAGGCGTTCAATACCTTATTGGAGTCCGACCAGGCGAGGTCGGGGAGAGAGTATTGGCGCAAGAAGCTTCGGCGAGTCTCTCCAGATCAAAAGCTCGGCCTCGAGTGCGAAGCCGATGGCGCAGAGCCTTTCAAGCCTTCGGTCATCCGCCGGCAGGTTCCCTCCCATGTCATTGGCGCTCTCGACGAAGTCGTTCCCGCGTGTGATACCTTACTGCCAGTATTCTTGTTGACCTGCTGGGCGGTGCAGGTCTGGCGGCTGACGGGAGCGACACGGAACGTCATTGGCACTTTATTTGACGGCAGGACGTTCGAAGGATTGGAGACGGCCATCGGATTGTTTGCCAGGTATCTGCCTGCTGAATTCGAGTTGCAGCCGGGGATGTCATTCGCAGATTGCCTGAAGCAAGCAGGCGAGCTAACCGATGGCGCTTACCAATTGCAGAGCTATTTTAATTGGGACGCAGACAGCGCGTCAGCGGACCACCATTCGCACCTGCCGTTCTGCTCGGTCGCTTTCGATTTTCATCAGCTCGGCCGGCCCGCTGCCGGCCGGGAGCTAAGGCTGTCGGTCGAGCAGCTATTCTCCTGCATAGAGAGATTCAATATCCGTGTGAGCTGCACGCGGAGCGAGCACGCCCTATGGGTCGAGTTTTATTACGACACGAGCCTTTACCAAGAAGACGACATTCGTCGGCTTTCAGGCCAGTTCCTGTCGCTGGTTGCAAGCGCCGCGCAAGACATCCATCAGGACATTGCCTCGCTGGAATTATTAGGCGAAGAAGAAAGAGACCTTATACTTCACGAGCTCAACCAGCCGATTGAGCCTGCGGCTGCGCAAAGCTTGATCCATCGGCCGATTGAAATGCAGACCGTGCTCAGGCCCGATGCGGTCGCCCTGGTGTACGATGACCAGAGCATAACTTATTCGAGCTTGAACCAGAGAGCCAACCAGCTTGCGCGCTACCTTGGCAGTATTGACGTAGGCCCGGAGTCACTCGTCGGGATCTTCATGGAGAGATCGCCGGAAATGGCCATCGCCCTGTTGGCGATCATGAAGGTGGGCGGAGCCTACGTCCCTCTAGACCCGCAATACCCCGCCGACCGGCTCGCTTTCATGCTCGACGACGCCAAGGTGGCGGTCGTGCTAACGCAGGGACAGCTCAGAGAGAGCATGCCAGGCTACAGCGGGGCGGTCGTTCTCGTTGACCACTCATGGGAGATAATCCAAAGGGAGAATGAAGGGAACCTGCCTGATCGCATTGACGGCGACCACCTGGCCTACGTGATTTACACGTCGGGCTCGACCGGCATGCCGAAAGGCGCGATGGTCACGCACGGCGGCGTATGCAACTGCATTTCGTGGATGCAGGACACCTACAAGCTAGACGAGGCGGATAAGTTCCTCTTCAAGACCTCGCTTAACTTCGACCCGTCGGTCTGGGAGGTCTTCTGGCCGCTTTGGGCAGGCGCTTGCGTCGTCATGGCAGGACCGAAAGGCCACCTCGACACGGGGTATCTGGTTGATCTCGTTGCCAGCCAGCAGGTGACTTCGCTCTACTTCGTTCCCTCAATGCTGCGCGTCTTCCTGAGCGAGAGGGATGTCAAGGGCTGCAACACCCTGCAACGGGTGATCTGCGGCGGAGAGTCTCTGGACGCCGAGACGATAGAGACGTTCTTCGACGTGCTGCCGGCGGATTTCCATCATTCTTATGGCCCCACAGAAACTTCGATTGCTGCGACCGAGTGGACTTGCTCGCGTGGCTGGCATCAGCCGCTGGCCCCCATAGGCGAGCCTCTGGGCAATACACAGATTCTGATGGTGGACCGGCAGTTGCAGCTAGTGCCGATTAAGATAACCGGGCAGATCGTGATCGCCGGCAACGGCGTTGGGCGGGGTTATCTCAATCAGCCGGACCTTACCGCGGATCGTTTCATGCCCAACCCATTCAGCCCGTACGCTGGAGCGCGAATGTACATGTCTGGTGACATGGGCCGATTCTTGCCCGGCGGCGAAGTCGAGTTCCAGGGAAGAGCTGATCAGCAGGTGAAGATCAGAGGTCACCGAATCGAGCTCGGTGAGATTGAGGCGGTCATCAAGAATTATACGGCTACGGAAGCCGCGGTCGTAGTGAGGGAGGATCGTCCGGGTGAAAGGGCGCTGGTGGGGTTCATAGCGGGAGAGCGAGCAGCAACTATCGATATTGCCGATCTGCTACAGCACCTGAGACAGAAACTGCCTGATTACATGTTGCCTGCGCAGATTGTCAAGTTAGATAAGATGCCCCTGAACCCGAGCGGAAAGATTGATAAGAAGGCCCTGCCTGCGCCACAGCCCAAGGCAAGAGTAGAAGACGACCTAACGACAAATCCGATAGAGGAGATAATCGCCGGCGTATGGGCACAGCTACTGGGAGCCGAGCATATCGGGATTGAAGAGAACTTCTTCGAACTAGGGGGACATTCGTTGCTGGCGACGCAGGTGATCTCACGCCTACGCGAGGTGCTTGGGGTGGAAGTCCCGCTGCGGGCGCTGTTCGAGCAACCGACGGTGCGGGGGCTGGCGGCGGCCGTGCAGCAGCAGCAGCGGCAAGGCATGAGCATCGCCGCGACTCCGATTGAGCGCGTGAGCCGAGAGAGCGAGTTGCCGCTGTCATTCGCGCAGCAGCGGCTGTGGTTCATCCATCAGCTCGAACCCGCGAGCGCCGCCTACAACATCCCGATGGCGGTGCGGCTGAGCGGCGAGCTGAACCTCGCGGCTTTGGAGCAGAGCCTGGGGGAGATCGTGAGGCGGCACGAGGTGCTGCGGACGCGCTTCGAGTTGCGTCAGTCGCAAGCCGTGCAGGTGATCGAAGCCGAGGCCAGGGTGCGACTGCGGCTCTGGGAGCTCAGCGCGCTGCCGGCAGAGAAGCGCGAGGCGGCGGCTCGCGAGGTGGTGCGGCAGGAGAGCGGGCGCGGTTTTGATCTGCGAGGCGGGCCGGTGCTGCGAGCGGCGCTGCTGCGGCTGGCGGTGGATGAGCACATCCTGGTAGTCGTGATGCATCACATCGCCTCGGACGGCTGGTCAACGGGGGTGCTGGTGAGTGAGTTCAGCCGGCTCTACGAGGCTTATAGCCAGGGCCAGCCATCGGCTTTAGAGGAGCTGCGGATCCAGTATGCCGATTATGCGGTGTGGCAGCGGCAATACTTGCAAGGCGCGGTGCTCGACGAGCAGCTGGCGTACTGGCGGCGGCAGCTGGCCGAGGCGGCGGTGCTGGAGCTGCCGACGGATCGAGTGCGGCCGGCGGTGGCCAGCCATCGCGGCGGCAGCGTCGGCTTGCGCCTGAGCGAGGAACTGACGCAGCAGTTGCGGCGGCTGAGCCGGCAGCAAGGCGTGACGATGTTTATGACCTTGCTGGCCGCCTTCAAGGTGGTCTTGAGCCGCTACAGCGGGCAGACAGACATCGCCGTCGGCACGCCCATCGCCGGTCGCAATCGCAAGGAGACGGAAGAGCTGATCGGTCTCTTCCTCAACCAGCTGGTGCTACGCACCGACCTGTCGAATAATTCGACGGTCGCCGAGTTGCTGGGGCGAGTGCGGGAGACGGCGCTGTCGGCCTACGCCCACCAGGAGGTGCCCTTCGAGCGCCTCGTCGAAGAGTTGCAGCCCGAACGCAGCCTCAGCCACGAGCCCCTCTTCCAGGTCATGTTCATCTTCCAAAACGCCGCCGCCGCCGCTGGCCAGCTGCCCGGCCTGCGCTTGAGCGGCTTCGGCCTCACCGCGACGACGGCCAAGTACGACCTGACGCTTTCGATGGGCGAGGCCGGCGGCCGGCTCCTGGGCAGCCTCGAGTATGCGCGCCAGCTCTATGACGGCAGCCGCATCGAGCGGATGGTCGGGCACCTCAAGCGGCTGCTGGAGCAGATGGCCGGCGGCGGTCAGGTGGCGGTGGCCGACCTGGAGCTGCTGAGCGAGGGCGAGCGCCAGCAGATCGCCGAGTGGAACAGCACGCAGCAGGAGTATGACCACAGCCAGAGTGTCGTTGCGATGATCGAGCGGCAGGCGCAGGCGCAGCCTGACGCGGTGGCGCTCGTCTTTGAAGATCATAGTGTCAGCTACGCTGAATTAAATAGAAGGGCCAACTGTCTTGCGACCTATTTGAGAAAACTGGGCGCGGGGCCTGAAGTCAGAGTTGGGATATGCCTCGATAGAGAAGTCGAGCTGATGGTCGCGCTGCTTGGGATATTAAAGTCCGGCGCATGCTATGTGCCACTCGACCCGCATTATCCGAGAGAACGCTTGCTCTTCATACTGGAAGACTCTGCCATTGCCTTGCTGGTTACCCGGGATCATCTACAAGACTTCCTGTCGTCGGATCGAGTCACCAGGGTTTGCATCGATACTGCCTGGCAGGAAATAGCCGCCGAAGAAGGCATCAGTCCGCATGATTTCGCAGTGCTCGAAAATCTGGCTTATGTGATCTACACATCCGGTTCAACAGGCAGGCCGAAGGGAGTGATGGTTCGCCAGGACAATGTAGCCAATTTCTTCACCGGCATGGACAGCGCCATTGGCAGCGAGTCTTGTGGCAGATGGCTCGCGGTAACCAGCATGTCCTTCGACATATCGGTCCTTGAGCTTCTCTGGACTCTCGCGCGCGGCTATCAGGTCGTCCTTCAGGCAGACCGCCTGAAGGAATTGACGAGCATTCAGGTTCCGACCGAGACGCAGAATAAGACGATGGAGTTCAGCCTCTTCTACTTCGCCAACGACTATACCCATTCCGGCGAAGACATCTATGAGTTGCTCCTGGAAGGGGCCAGGTTTGCCGACGAAAATGGCTTCACGGCGGTCTGGACGCCGGAGCGACACTTTCACCCGTTCGGCGGCATTTACCCGAACCCCTCCGTCATCAGCGCCGCACTGGCGGCTACCACAAAGCGGATTCAAATCAGAGCCGGCAGTGTGGTCGCGCCGCTCCATGACCCGATACGTGTGGCCGAAGAATGGGCCATAGTCGATAACCTGTCGAAGGGCAGAGTAGGAATCTCCTTTGCTTCGGGCTGGCATGCTGATGACTTCATCTTCATGCCGGACGCCTACAATGACCGCCACAACGTCATGGTTGAAAGCATCGAGACGGTCCGCAAGCTCTGGCGTGGAGAGACTATCGCACGCCGGAGCGGCACTGGAAGAGAGACCACCGTGCGGATCTTTCCTCAGCCGGTTCAGCCGCAACTGCCCACCTGGGTGACGGCGGCAAACAGCCCGAAGACCTTCGAGCTGGCGGGCCAGATGGGGGCCGGCTTGCTCACCCACTTGTTAGGCCAGAGCGTTGATGAGTTACAGGAAAAGATAGCCCTGTACCGCGCCGCTTGGCGCGAGCATGGCCATGGGCCCGGTGATGGCCATGTGACTTTGATGCTCCACACCTACGTCGGCGTGGACGCCGAGTTAGTCCGCGACAAGGTGCGAGAGCCATTCACGAGATACTTGCGAAGCTCTATCAGCCTGCTGAAGAACCTCGCCCGTAGCCGCGGGTGGGATGTCGATGCGAAAGGGTTCACAGAAGATGATTTGCAATCGCTACTCGACCACGCGTTTGAGCGATACTTTGAGACGAGCGGGCTGATGGGGACCGTGAGCGGCTGCCTGAAGATGGTCAACCAGCTGAAGGCGGCGGGCGTGGACGAGATTGCCAGCCTGATCGATTTCGGCGTTGACCACCAGTCGGTCCTATCAAGTTTGCAGTATCTCAAGTTGTTGAAAGAACGCAGCAATGCCTCTACGAGCAACAGCGAAACCGACTTCTCAATCAGCGCACAGATCAACCGGCATCGCATCACCCACCTGCAATGCACGCCTTCGATGGCGCGAATGCTGGTGCTGGAGTCACCTGCGCAGAGCGGCCTCGACTCTCTGCAATCGCTGCTGATAGGCGGAGAGGCATTGCCGCCGATGCTGGCCAGGCAAGTCTCCGGGCTCTCATCGGCAAGGCTGCAAAATATGTATGGCCCTACGGAAACCTCGATCTGGTCCACGACCTGGTTAGCCGATGATCTGAGCGATGTCATCCCCATCGGGCGGCCAATAGTTAATACTCATATTCGCTTGCTTGACCCGCACCACCAGCAGGTGCCAATCGGTGTGCCGGCAGAGGTGTTCATTGGAGGCGAAGGCGTCGCCAGAGGTTATATAGAAGAAGCGGCGTTGACGGCAGAGAGATTCATCCCCGATGGGCTCAGCCTCACGCCAGGGGCCCGGTTATATCGCACGGGCGACATCGCCTGCTACATGGCTGATGGCAACATCGCGTATTTGGGTCGCGCCGATCATCAAGTGAAAATCCGTGGCTTCCGTATCGAGCTCGGCGAAATCGAATCCGTCTTGACCCAACACCCGGCGGTGGAGCAAGCAGTGGTGGCGGCGTGGGAAGACGGCCCGGAAGACACCCGGCTAGTTGCCTACCTGGTGACGAAACAAAGCGTGAGCGGCAACGATCTAAGGGATTTCTTGAGGGCCAAACTGCCTGACTACATGCTGCCCGCAGATTTTGTACAGTTGGAACATATGCCGCTTACGGCCAACGGCAAGATAAACCGAAAGGCACTGCCGAAGGCGAGCGCAAAACCGGAAGGTGCCAATTATGTTGATCCGCGCACTCCATTGGAAGAGATTCTGTGCGGGATATGGGCGGCGTTCCTGAGAAGAGAGAAAGTCGGGATAGAGGAGAACTTCTTCGAGCTGGGCGGTCACTCACTGCTGGCGACGCAGGTGATCTCGCGGGTGAGGGAAGTGCTGGGGGTGGAAGTCCCACTGCGGGTGCTATTCGAGCAACCGACGGTGCGAGGGCTGGCGGCGGCTGTGCAGCAGCAGCAGCAGCAAGGCATGAGTGTCGCCGCAACTCCGATTGAGCGCGCGAGTCGAGAGAGCGAGCTGCCGCTGTCGTTCGCGCAGCAGCGGCTGTGGTTCATCCATCAGCTTGAGCCTGATAGCACGACATATAATGTGATTCGCTCGGTGAAGCTCATAGGCGAGCTGAACGTAGGGGCCTTGGAGCAGAGCCTGGGAGAGATCGTGAGGCGGCACGAGGTGCTGCGGACGCGCTTCGAGCTGCGGCAGCAACAAGCCGTGCAGGTGATCGAAGCCGAGGCCAGGGTGCGACTGCGGCTGTGGGAGCTTGGCCAGTTGCCGGCAGAGATGAGGGAGTCAGCGGCACAAGCGATCTTGCGGCAAGAGAGCGGGCGCGGGTTTGATCTGCGGGGCGGGCCGGTGGTGCGGGCGGCGCTGCTGCGGTTGCAGAAGGACGAACATGTGCTGGTGGTGGTGATGCATCACATCGCCTCGGACGGCTGGTCAACGGGGGTGCTGGTGAGTGAGTTCAGCCGGCTCTACGAAGACTACAGCCAGGGGCGGCCCTCAGCTTTAGAGGAGCTGCGGATACAGTATGCCGATTACGCGGTGTGGCAGCGGCAGTACTTGCAAGGCGCGGTGCTCGACGAGCAGCTCTCGTACTGGCGCGAGCAACTGGCCGAAGTGGCGGTGCTCGAGCTGCCGACCGACCGGGTGCGGCCGGCGGTGGCCAGTCATCGCGGCAGCAGCGTCGGCTTGCGCCTGAGTGCGGAGCTGACACAAGAGTTGCGGCGGCTGAGTCGGCAGCAAGGCGTGACGATGTTTATGACCTTGCTGGCGGCCTTCAAACTGCTGCTGAGTCGCTACAGCGGCCAGCTCGACATCACCGTCGGCACGCCCATCGCCGGCCGCAATCGCAAAGAGACGGAAGAGCTGATCGGCTTTTTCATCAACACGCTGGTGCTGCGCACCGACCTGTCGGGCGAACCCACGGTCAAGGAACTGCTGGCGCGAGTGCGGGAGACGGCGCTGTCGGCCTACGCCCACCAGGAGGTGCCCTTCGAGAAGCTTGTGGGTGCGTTGGATGTCGAGCGCGACCTCAGCCGCACTCCACTTTTCCAGGTGATGTTCGCTTTGCAAAATGCGGCCCATCAGGAAACCGGCTCTTCGAGCCTGTCTGTCGGCCCGTTTGCCCTTGACTCCTCGTCCGCGGAATTTGAATTGATTCTTTCTCTCATCGAGAGCGAGCAAGGCGTCACGGGCGTCTGGGAATACAATACCGACCTTTTTGACCGCACAACTATCGAGCGGATGGTTGACCACTACCTCAGATTATTGGAAGCGGTTGTCAGTAATCCCCACGAGCGAATATCTCAGCTCCCAATGCTCAGCGAAGCCGAGCTTCAGGAACTGCTGCCGGTCTGCGAGTATCAAGACCCCTGTTACTTCAAAGGCAGCTCCCTTCATGAATCATTTGAGGCGCGGGTAAAAGAATCGCCCGACGCGGTCGCCGTGGTCTATGAAGGAAGTCGGCTTAGCTACCAGGAGTTGAATCGCAAGGCGAACAGGCTTGCCCATTACCTTCGCTTGCAGGGAGTCGGCCCGGAATCGCGTGTGGGGGTCTGCCTGGAACGGTCGGCCGAGATGATCATCACCCTGCTCGCGATTTTGAAATCCGGCGGGGCGTATGTTCCTCTTGATCCGGCCTACCCGCAAGACCGCTTGCTGCTAGTCATCGAAGACGCGGGCATTGAAATCTTGATTACACAAGACTCGCTCGCCGCCTCGTTTGCCCCGGCCGGTGTCTCTTTAATCTGCCTGGATGCGGACTCCGGCGTGATCGACCGACAGGGCGACGAGAACCCATGCAGCGGGGCGACAGCAGAAAACGCCGCTTACATCATCTATACATCGGGATCGACCGGTAAGCCTAAAGGTGTGGTGGTCTGTCATCGGCAGGTCATGCGGCTATTCACTGCCACCCAGAACTGGTATGACTTCAGCGAGCGCGACGTATGGACGCTCTTTCACTCCTACGCGTTTGACTTCTCGGTATGGGAGATTTGGGGCGCCCTCCTGTATGGCGGCCGCCTGGTTGTGGTGCCGCATCTGGTCAGCCGAATGCCGCACAGCTTCTACCGCCTGCTCTGCTCTGAGCAGGTGACGGTGCTCAATCAGACGCCATCGGCATTTCGCCAGTTGATTCAAGCCGAAGAAGAAATGGGCGTCGATCAGACGCTGAATCTGCGAGAGGTCATATTCGGCGGCGAAGCACTGGAACTGACGAGCCTCAAGCCCTGGTTTGACCGCCACAGCGACGCCCACCCGCGGCTCGTCAACATGTATGGGATCACGGAAACCACGGTCCACGTTACTTACCGTCCTCTGGTCGCCGCTGACGCCGAAGCGGCTGGCCGTAGCTTCATCGGCGAGCCCATTCCCGACCTCGGCGTTTATATCGCTGACGCTCACATGCAGGTCGTGCCGATGCAGGTGCCTGGGGAGCTTTACGTCGGCGGCAGAGGGCTGGCGCGCGGATACCTGAACAATCCGGCACTGACCGCCGAGCGATTCATCCCGGACACTTTTGGTTATGAGCCGGGCGCCAGGCTTTACAAGACCGGTGACCTTGGTAGGCGCTCGCTTGCCGGCGACATTGATTACCTGGGACGCATCGACCATCAGGTGAAGGTCCGTGGCTTTCGCATCGAGCTGGGAGAGATCGAGTCGAATCTGGCCAGTCACCCTGCCGTTAAGCATGCCATCGTTACTTCCTGGGACGACGGGCCGGGTGAGAAGCGCCTGGCCGCCTATGTGATCTGCGAGCCGGGCGGGACCGCTAACGTCAATGAGCTACGCGCTCACCTGAAGCAGAGGGTTCCCGATTACATGATCCCAGCCTCGATCCTGCTGGTAGACTCATTCCCCTTGACCCCGAGCGGCAAGATAAACCGGCGAGCCCTGCCGAGGCCGGACCTGGCGAGGCCCGAGCTTGACGATAGGTACGTTGCCCCCGAAACACCAGTTGAGCGCGCGCTGGCGAAGGCTTGGGGCGAGGTCTTGCAACTCTCACAGGTTGGCGTCAACGACAATTTCTTCGCGCTCGGGGGCGATTCAATTCGCACCATCCAGGTGCTGGCAAAGGTGAAAGCATGCGGCTACAGCTTCGCCATTCAGCACCTCTTCCAATACCAGACGATTCGCGAGCTAGCGGCATATGTCAGCCACGCGGTCACCGAGCAGGACCCCCAGGATCGCCCCTTCAGCATGCTATCAGCAGAGGACCGGGCCAGAGTGCCGGCTGATGTCGAGGACGCTTACCCGCTAGCGATGCTGCAAGCCGGCATGCTCTTCCACAGCCACTACAGCCAGGACTCTACTGATTACCATAACGTAAGCAGCTTCCACTTCCGCGCCCGCCTTGATGAAGACATCCTGCGCGAAACGGTCAGACAGATAGTGGCGCGCCACCCCCTCCTGCGCACCTCGTTCGACCTGACGAGCTACAGCGAGCCCTTACAGATGGTTCACAGATCCGTGGACGTGCCGCTATGCGTGGAAGATATCACGGCGCTCTCACCAGGCGAGCAAGAGGAGGCCCTCGACTCCTGGATTAATGAAGAGCGGTTCAGGCGATTCGACTGGTCACGAGCGCCGCTGCTGCGATTCCACGTCCACCGCCGCAGCGACGAGACTTTTCAATTCACGATGACCGAGCACCACGCGATTCTTGATGGCTGGAGTGTGGCTCGTCTCCTTTCGGAGCTGTTCGAGAACTACCTGGCGATACTGCATGGCGACGCGGCGCGCATCGAGCCGGCCCCCTCAGCTTTGTTCCGCGAGTTTGTGGGGCTGGAGCGAGAAGCCCTCAACTCGGAAGAGTGTAAGAGATATTGGCGCGCCAGGGTGGACGATTTCTCCTGTTCAATGCTGCCGAGATTCACGCCCTTGCCTGGCAAGAAAGAACCCGGTCAGAGCCAGTATGCCGTGCCTGTGCCCATCCCCGCGGAGGTGTCGCTGGGCGTCAAAGAGGTGGCCGGCTCAATGCGCGTCCCCATTAAGACTGTGCTGCTCGCCGTTCACATGAGAATTCTCGGGATGCTATCCGGGGAGCTCGATGTGGCGACGGGCGTGGTGACTCACGGGCGGCCGGAGAAGGCTGACGGCGAGCGCGCCCTCGGGCTGTTCCTGAACACGTTACCGCTGCGGTTGCAGCTCGGCGATGGAAGCTGGGCTGACTTGATCCGTAGCACTTTTGAGGAAGAGCAGTTGCTGGCGCGATTCCGTTATTACCCTATCGCTCAGGTGCAAATTGACAGCGGCGGCACACAACTGTTCGAGGTCAGCTTCAATTTCACCAACTTCCATGTCCTTCAGGTGGTAGACCAATCCAGCGAGCTAGAGCTGCTGGATTCGCGGACGTTCATCGAGACGAATTTCACGTTGACCACCTCCTTCAGCCTTGATCGCCACACTTCGCACGTTAAGCTGAGCCTGATCGGTAAGTCTGCGGAGCTATACAGGGATCAGGTTGAGATCTTCGGCGGATACTACGCACGAGCTTTGACCGCAGTCGCCGAAGACCCGAGCGCGAATTATTTGAGTCTCTGTTTGCTGTCGGAGCCGGAGATCAGCCAGACGCTGAGGGAGTGGAACGACACGGCCTGTGACTACGACCGCCGGCTCTGCCTCAATGAGCTCTTCCTGCGCCAGGCCCGCCTCTCCCCCGACGCCGTCGCCCTCATCCACCTCGACCACCACCTCTCCTACGCCGCCTTGCACCTGGCCGCCTTGCACCTGGCCGATGGCCTGCGCGGGCTGGGCGTCGGCCCCGACGAGGCCGTCGCGGTCTGTGCCGAGCGCAGCCCGGAGCTCATCGTTGGGCTGCTGGCGGTGCTGTTGGCCGGCGGCGCTTACGTGCCGGTCGACCCGAGCTACCCGACGGAGCGCGTCGCCTTCATGCTGGCCGACTGCGGGGCGCGGGTGGTGCTGACGCAGGCGCGGCTGCGGCGGCGGCTGGGGCTGGAAGGCCGCGCGGTCATGGAGCTGGCGGAGGACTACGGGGAGGTGCTGGCGAGCGCGGCCGGCGGCAGCCGGGAGGTGGCGGCGGCCGAGGTCAGCGCGACGAACCTGGCCTACGTGATCTACACGTCGGGCTCGACGGGGCGGCCGAAAGGGGTGACCATAGAGCACGGCAGCGCAGTCAACTTCATTCACTGGGCAAAAGAAGCCTTCTCGCCTGAAGAGCTATCGGCCGTACTGGCGTCTACATCAATCTGTTTTGACCTCTCAATATTTGAGTTGTTCGTGCCACTGAGCTTCGGCGGCACGGTGATATTAGCTGACAACGCGCTTCAACTGCCCGAACTGCCATGCCGGAATGATGTGAGACTCATCAACACGGTGCCGTCCGCCATATCGGAGCTTTGTAGGATGGATGCGGTAACGGACTCTGTCTTGACGGTAAACCTGGCGGGAGAGCCGTTACCAAACAGGCTGGTGCAAGAGATCTACCGGAGAGATCATGTCCGGCAGGTGCTTAATCTCTACGGCCCTACCGAGTACACGACGTATACCACATACGCGAAGATAGAACAGGGCGGGGCACAGTCGCCGCCAATCGGCAGGCCACTTGCGAATACGCGCATATACCTGGCGGATCAGGCCGGTCAGCCCGTGCCCATCGGAGTGGCGGGCGAGCTTTACGTCGGCGGCGACGGGCTGGCCAGGGGGTATCTCAATCGCGCCGACCTGACGGCGGAAAGGTTCCTTCCCGATTCATTCAGCGGCGAGCCCGGCTCTCGAATCTACAGGACAGGAGACCTCACAAAGTATCTGCCCGGTGGCAACATCGGCTACATCGGACGAATAGATTATCAGGTGAAGGTGAGGGGGTATCGGATCGAGCTGGGCGAGATTGAGGCGGTCCTGCAACAGCACGCGGCCGTGCAGCAGTGCGCCGTTAAAGTTTGGGAGAATGAGCCGGGCGATAAACGACTGGTCGCTTACGTCGTGCCTAGTCTAAAGAGAGTAGCTGACCTGGACAGAACTTATCTGCTTCCGAACGGGCTTACCGTATCACACCAGAACCAGAGGGAGACCGACTTTCTATACAAAGAGATATTCGAGAAGCAGGTCTACTTGAAACATGGCATCCGGGTGCCGGAAGGGGGATGCGTTTTTGACGTCGGCGCGCACATCGGGCTGTTTACTCTGTTCATCAAGCAGCACTGTGCCAACACCAAAATATATGCTTTCGAGCCGATAGATAAGATCTTCAGGGATTTGGAGAACAACGTCTCGTCGTGCGGCGCCGGGACAAAAGCCTTCCGCCTCGGGCTGAGCAATGACGATAAGGTTGCTGACTTTACCTATTATTCGGGCTTGTCGATGATGTCAGGGCTGGCGAGTTATTGCGAGAAAGAAGCCCAGATGAAGACCGTGGGGCGGTTTCTCGGTAACCGCGAAGCGACAGCCCTCGGCGCGGCCGGTGAGCTCAAGGAGGCGGGGGAATTACTCGGGCTACTGTTTGAAGGTGAGCGATCTCAATCGGCGGTGAGAAGACTGTCGAGCGTTATTCAGGAAGAATCCATAGCGCACATCGATCTAGTAAAGATCGACGTCGAAGGGGCAGAGCTGGATGTGCTGCGGGGCATCGATCCGGGCGACTGGGCGAAGATTGATCAGTTCGTCATCGAGGTTGATGGCAAAGGCGGGCAGGTCCTTGACGAGGTCACGGCTCTGCTGCGTGATTACGGGTATCACATCGAGGTCGAGGAAGACGAGGCGCTCGCCGGGACGGGCGTATATAACGTCTACGCGAGGCGCATGAGTATTCCTGCGACCGTGAGTCTGGAGGTTGCTGGCCTGTCGGGGAGCGCCCCTGCCCCTGCGAACGGAAATGGGCACGAACGGTTAGCCGTGGTGCGGGAGACTGAGCCGGACCGCAGCCAGGTGGGCCAGTGGCAGACGGTTTGGGAAGAGACTTATTCACAGGGCGCGGGAGCCGCCGACCCGGCCTTTGATACGACAGGATGGAACAGCAGTTATTCGGGACTGCCGACGCCCGCGCCTGAGATGCGCGAATGGCTTGACCAGACAGTCAACCGAATTGCCTCTCTGAAGCCAAAGCGTGTTCTTGAGATCGGTTGCGGGTTGGGGATGATCCTGTTCAACATCGCCCCGCTGTGTGACGAGTATTGCGCCACTGACTTTTCGGCGAGCGCCCTGGCGGCGTTGCGAAAGCGGTTGGATCAGGCGGACGCTTTGCGACCGCGCGTGACGCTCTTGCAAAGGCCAGCCGAGGACTTCAGCGGGATGCCGCCCGGCAAGTTCGATGTGGTCATTCTCAACTCGGTCATTCAATACTTCCCCAGTGTTGATTACCTCAAACAGGTTTTAGAAGGGGCAGCCGGTGTCGTAGCGCCCGGCGGGTCAATCGTCCTTGGTGACGTGCGAAATCTCGATCTGCTAGAGGCCGCGCACTCCTCGTTCCAGCTATACAAATCTCCTTCATCGCTTCCCGTCGTGCAGCTCAAGCAGCGGATACAGCGGCAGATCACGATGGAGAAAGAGCTATTGCTCGCGCCCCGGTTCTTTATCGCGCTGAAAAGAGTTC
The DNA here is from genome assembly GCA_035275065.1 of Blastocatellia bacterium. Classification (NCBI taxonomy): domain Bacteria; kingdom Pseudomonadati; phylum Acidobacteriota; class Blastocatellia; species Blastocatellia bacterium. The sequence goes on along the minus strand of DATENM010000104.1, from coordinate 4,652 downwards.
TCCCGAAGATCGGCCGCGTCCACATTGAAGTAAAGCGAGGCCGTTATACGAACGAACTCACGCGCTTCCGCTATGATGTCATCCTACGCATGGGTGCCGCGCCCGCCTGCGCGCCCGTCGAGCCATTCCTCGAATGGCAGACCCGACAAATGAGCCTCAGCGATCTTCGACGCATCCTGCAAGAAGAAGAACCGGAAGTGCTGGGCATCACGGGTGTGCCGAATGCCCGCCTCTCGACCGAAATGAGGCTGCTAGAGTTGCTCTCCTCAGGCGAGGCTCCGGTGACGGTCGCGGAGTTACAAAAAAGACTTGGAGAACACACGGCCCACGGTATCGCCCCCGAAGATATTTGGGAACTGGCCGGAGACTCAGGCTACACGGCGGAGGTTTGTTGGTCGGCGACAGGAGGAGACGGAAGACTCGATCTGCTTTTCAAACGCCATGGGAGCAGCGCCGAAGAACTATCGTTGGCAGAGCTCTCAATGGCTCAGCAGATGACGTCTGTAGGAGCTTTTGAAGAGTATGCAAATAACCCTGGCCTGGCGGGATTGGTTTTAAAGTTGACTCCCGAGTTGAAGAGCTACCTGCAAGAAAGATTACCCGATTATATGGTGCCGTCGGCGTTCGTGATGCTGCCGCAGTTGCCGCTGACGGCCAACGGCAAGCTCGACCGCAAGGCGCTGCCCGCTCCGACGGCAGAGCTGCCGAGTACTGTCGAGAAAGCCGCCCCACAAACGGTGCTTGAGGAGCTGGTGGCAGGCATCTTTGCCGAGGTGCTGCGGGTGAGTGAAGTGAGCGTGGAGGCGAACTTCTTCGAGCTGGGTGGGCACTCGTTGTTGGCGACGCAGGTGATCTCGCGGGTGAGGGAAGTGCTACAAGTGGAGGTGGCGCTGCGGGCGCTGTTCGAGCAGCCGACGGTGCGGGGGCTGGCCGCTGCCGTGCAGCAGCAGCAAGGCATAAGCGTGGTGGCCCCGGCGATTGAGCGCGGGAGTCGAGAGAGCGAGTTGCCGCTGTCGTTCGCGCAGCAGCGGCTGTGGTTCATCCACAAGCTAGAGCCGAGTACCGCCCATTACAACATCCCATTTGCCATAAGGCTCAACGGGCGATTAAACCCGTGCGTATTGCGGCAGGGCCTGACGGAGGTCACGCGACGCCACGAGGTGCTGCGGACGAGGTTTGCAGTCAGGCAGGCGCATCCCGTTCAGGTGATAAGCGACGCAGGAGAAGTGGAGCTGCCGCTGTGGGATTTGAGCAGCGTAGGCGAGGCGCAACGAGAGCAAGTGGCCAGAGAAGTGGCGCGGCAGCAAGCCAGCTGCGGCTTTGACCTGGAGCAGGGGCCGGTCTGGCGAGCGGCGCTCATCAAACTGGCTGATGAAGATCATGTCCTGCTGGTGTGCCTGCATCACATTGTTAGCGACGGCTGGTCAGTGGGAGTGATGGTCAATGAATTCACGCAGCTCTACCAGGCCTACAGTCAGGGTCAAGCCAGCCCACTGCAAGAACTAGGGGTGCAGTACGCGGACTTTGCCGTCTGGCAGCGGCAGTGGCTGCAAGGCGAGGTGTTAGATGGACAGCTCGCCTACTGGAAGAAGCAGTTGCAGGACGTGCAGCCGTTGGGGCTGCCGACGGATCACCCCAGGCCGGCGGTGGCCAGCCACCGCGGCGATAGCATCGGCTTCCAACTGGATGAGGGGGTGAGCCTGAGACTGAGGCAGTTGTGCCGGCGCGAAGGGGTGACGCTGTTTATGGCGCTGCTTTCGGCCTTCAAGATCGTCCTGAGCCGCTACAGCGGCAGCCGCGACATCGTTGTCGGCACGGACGTCGCCAATCGCAATCACCTGCAAACGGAAGGGCTGATCGGCTTCTTTGTCAACCAACTGGTGCTGCGCAGCGATCTGACAGGCGAGCCGACGCTGCGGCAGGTGCTGGCGCAGGTGCGGCAGGTGAGCTTAGCCGCATACGAGCATCAGGACGTGCCATTTGAGAAGCTCGTCGAGGAGCTTAAGCCGGAGCGCGACCTCAGCCGCTCGCCGCTGTTCCAGGTCAAGCTGGTGCTACAGAACGCGCCAAAATCGTCGCTCGGGCTGCCGGGGCTAAGCCTGAGGCGCTTTGAGTCGGACACTCGTGTGGCCAAGCTCGACATGGTGCTGTTTTTCTCGGAGGCTCAGTCACAGATCAGCGGCACGGTCGAGTACAGCACTCAGCTATGGGAGCCAACCACTATTCAGCGGCTGGTGAGGCATCTACAGGTGGCGGTCGAGGCGATGGTCGCCGATGCCGAGCAGCGAGTCGGTGGGCTGATGCTGTTGACCGAATCCGAGCGGCAGTGCCTCTTGCTGGAGTATAACGACACGAGCCGCAACGTTGACGGATCGCTCTGCTTGCATGACTTGTTCGAGCGACAGGCCGGGCGCACCCCTGACGCGGTGGCCGTACGCTATGAGGCGCAGCAATTGAGTTACGCAGTGCTCAACCGTCGGGCCAATTGCCTGGCGCACTACCTGGCGCAGATGGGCGTGGGCGGCGAGGTGCGAGTGGCGGTCTGTATGGAGCGTTGCCCGGACATGCTGATCGCGCTGATGGCGATTCTCAAAGCCGGCGGCAGTTACGTACCCCTGGACCCGAAGTACCCGGCGGCGCGTTTGGGCTTTATGCTGGAAGATTCGGCGGCGGCGGTCCTGCTGAGCCAAAGCCATTTACTCGCCACGTTGCCGAGTACGTTGCAGCAAACGATTTCGCTCGACCGGGAGTGGGAAGAGATCGGCTGCTTCCCCGATACAGACCCGGTCAGCCCGGTGTGGAGCGCCAGCCCTGCTTATCTGATCTACACGTCCGGCTCGACCGGCAGGCCCAAAGGCGTCGTCATTACCCACGGAGGTCTGGCCGGGTACTCGCGCTGGGCCGCCGAGGCTTATAAGGTCAGCGAAGGTTCTGGCTCGGTGGTGCATTCCTCGATCAGCTTCGATTTAACCATCACTGGTTTGTTTGTTCCGTTGCTCTGCGGCACCGCCGTCACGCTGGTTCGAGACATGGATGCCGTTAGCGCGCTGGCCGAGGCGGTGGGGATCAGCGATGGCGCGTCGCTGATGAAATTAACTCCCGGACAGTTGGGCCTGATCGAAAAGCAGTTTATTGAAAAGGTCGATCCGCAATTTGCAAAGATCCTGGTGATCGGCGGCGAAGCGTTAACTTGGGAACAACTGAGATATTGGCAACGCTCGGCTCCCGGCACCCGGCTGATTAATGAATATGGGCCGACCGAGACCGTGGTGGGCTGCTGCGTGTATGAAGCGACGGGAGAGGGAGATGGCAGCGGGGCAGTGCCGATTGGTCGGCCGGTCGCGAACACTCAATTGTACGTTGTGGACGGCAGCGGCCAGCCGGTGCCCAGGGGTGCGGTTGGAGAACTCTATATTGGCGGAACAGGTCTGGCGCAAGGGTACTGGAAAGACCCGGGGCTGACGGCCGAACGCTTCCTGCCCGATGCGTTTAGCGGCGAAGCCGGCACGCGCCTCTACCGCACAGGGGACTGGGTGAGATGGCAAGCGCCGGCGCTGGAGTTTATCGGGCGCAGAGATGAGCAGGTGAAAGTACGCGGGTACCGGATCGAGCTGGGCGAGATCGAAGCCGCGCTCTTGCAGCATCCCGACCTGCACGAGGCGGTTGTCTGTCTACGCCGCGATGACCCTGAGTCGCCGCGCTTGGTCGCTTACGTGGTGGCCGGCGAAGGAAGGCTGCCGTCGTCCTCCGAGCTGTACGCCTATCTAAAGCAGCGGCTGCCGGAGTACATGGTGCCGTCGGCGTACGTGGAGCTAGAGGAGCTGCCGCTGACGGCCAATGGCAAGCTCGACCGCAAGGCGCTGCCGCCGCCGACGGCGGCGCTAGAGGGCGAGGGCGAGGCAGCCGCAGCAGAGAATGTCATCGAGGAGCTGGTGGGGGGAATCTTTGCCGAGGTGCTGCGGGTGAGCGAAGTGGGAGTGGAGGCGAACTTCTTCGAGCTGGGAGGGCACTCGCTGCTGGCGACGCAGGTGATGTCGCGGGTGCGGGAGGTGCTTGGGGTGGAAGTCCCGCTGCGTGTGGTGTTCGAGCAACCGACGGTGCGAGGGCTGGCGGCGGCGGTGCAGCAGCAGCAGCGGCAAGGCATGAGCGTCACCGCGACTCCGATTGAGCGTGGGAGTCGAGAGAGCGAGTTGCCGCTGTCGTTCGCGCAGCAGCGGCTGTGGTTCATCCATCAACTGGAGCCCGCGAGCGCCGCCTACAACATCCCGATGGCGGTGCGCCTGAGCGGCGAGCTGAACTTCGCGGCTTTGGAGCAGAGCCTGGGAGAGATTGTGCGACGGCACGAGGTGCTGCGGACGCGCTTCGAGTTGCGGCAGTCGCAGGCCGTGCAGGTGATCGAGGCGGAGAGCGGGGTGCAACTGTGGCTCTGGGAGCTCAGCGCGCTGCCGGCGGCGAGCAAGGAAGAAGTCGCCCGCGAGGTGGTGCGGCAGGAGAGCGGCCGAGGGTTTGACCTGCAACACGGGCCGGTGCTGCGGGCGGCACTGCTGCGGTTGCAGGAGGACGAACATGTGCTGGTGGTGGTGATGCATCACATCGCCAGCGACGGCTGGTCGGCGGGCGTGCTGACCAGGGAGTTCACGCAGCTCTACGAG
>DATENM010000103.1 GCA_035275065.1 Blastocatellia bacterium | reverse complement strand
GACTTCATCAGGTAGGAGGACGGCTCCTCGAGCGGTCCGCCGACGCCGTGGTTGAGCGCCAGCTTGCAGCAGCGGACGGCGTCGATCACGATCCCGGCCGAGTTGGGCGAGTCCCAGACCTCGAGCTTCATCTCGACGTTGAGCGGGACGTCGCCGAACGCCTGGCCCTCGACGCGGATGTGGGCCCACTTGCGGTCGGTCAGCCACGGGACGTAGTCGGACGGGCCGATGTAGACGTCGTCGGCCGGCAGCTCCTCGTCCATGATCGAGGTGACGGCGTTGGTCTTCGAGATCTTCTTCGACTCAAGCCGCTCGCGCTCGAGCATGTTGAAGAAGTCCATGTTGCCGCCGACGTTGAGCTGCGAGGTGTGGACCATCTTGACGCCGCGGTCGGCGAACAGGCGCGCGAGCTGGCGGTGGACGATCGTCGCGCCGACCTGCGACTTGATGTCGTCGCCGACGATCGGCAGCCCCTTCTCGCGGAAGCGCTTGGCCCAGTAGGCCTCCTTGGCGATGAAGACCGGGATGCAGTTGACGAAGCCGCAGCCGGCCTCGAGCACCTGCTCGACGTACCACTTGGTCGCCTGCTCTGATCCGACCGGCAGGTAGCTGACGACGACGTCGGTCCGCGTCTCCTTGAGGATCTGCACGATGTCGGCGGTCTCGCCGGGCGCCTTCTCGATCTTCTGCTTGAGGTACTTGCCGAGCCCGTCGTGGGTCATCCCGCGCTCGACGGGGACGTCGAGCTTCGGCACCTCGGCGAACTTGATCGTGTTGTTCTGGCCCGCCCAGATCGCCTCCGAGAGGTCCTTGCCGACCTTGTCGGAGTCGATGTCGAAGGCGGCGGTGAACTCGATGTCGGAGACGTGGTAGCCGCCGAGGTCGACGTGCATCAGGCCCGGCACGCGCTCGGCGGGATCGGCGTCGCGGTAGTACTGGACGCCCTGGACGAAGCTGCTCGCGCAGTTGCCGACGCCGACGATCGCGACGCGGACCTTGTCGGTCTG
>DATENM010000102.1 GCA_035275065.1 Blastocatellia bacterium | reverse complement strand
GGCATAAAGCTCAAGCGCGCGCCTCTCGTCGCCGTAAAGCGCGACGCGCAGGCGCGGCAACCCGAGTCGCGTCTGTCCCCAGACCTTCTCGAACTCGCGCGCGACCCCGGCGCGCGGAACGAGCGCGTGCGCGTGATACTTCAAACGGGCGGCGCGGCGGACGCGGCGCTCGCCTCGCTCCTCAGACGCCGCGACGTTAAGACGGACGGCCAACTAGCTTCGGTCGGCGCGCGCGTCGTCGAACTCCCCGCGCGTCTCGTCGAACAACTCTCCGAGCAGAAGGGCGTGCGCTTCGTCTCGCTCGACCGCGAGACGGTCTCCTTCGGCCACGTCTCATACACGACAGGCACGGACACCGTTCGCGACGCTCCCGGCAGTCTCCCGAACCTCGACGGAAACGGCGTCGGCATCGCCGTCCTCGACTCAGGGATAGACGCGGGCCACATAGCCTTCCGCGACGAGCGAAGCAACTTCCTTCGCGTCGTCTACAGCAAAGACTTCACGGGCGAGGGGCGCACGGACGACCCTTACGGCCACGGCACGCACGTCGCATCAATCGCGGCGGGCAACGGCCGCATCTCGAACGGCTCATACATCGGCATCGCGCCCGACGCGAACATAATCAACCTTCGCGTGCTGGGCGCGCAGGGCACGGGCCGCGTCTCGAACATTCTGAGCGCGCTCGAATGGGTCTTGCAGAATCGCGCGCTCTATAACATTCGCGTCGTCAACATGAGTTTAGGCACGGCGGCGGTCGAGTCGTACAAGGACGACCCCGTCTGCCGCGCGGTTCGCAAGCTCGTCGACGCGGGCGTGGTCGTCGTGGCCGCCGCGGGCAATCTCGGCAAGGACTCGGCGGGGCAGAAGGTCTACGGCGCCATTCACTCGCCGGGCGTAGAGCCCTCGGCGATAACGGTCGGGGCGGCGAACACCTTCGGCACCGACGCGCGCTCCGACGACACCGTGGCGAGTTACAGTTCGCGCGGCCCCACGCGCGGCGGACGCACGGACCTGCTCGGCGTCAAGCATCACGACAACCTCATCAAGCCCGACATAGTCGCGCCCGGAAACAAAATCATCGACGCGGCGGCCGTCGATAACTATCTGCTAGCGACATACCCGTCGCTCGACGCGGGAGTGAGTAACTCCGACAAGCGTCGGATGATGTACCTGAACGGCTCTTCGATGGCGACGCCCGTCGCGGCCGGCGCGGCCGCACTGATGCTGCAAGCGAACCCGCGTCTCACGCCGAACCTCGTCAAGATGATTCTGATGTACACGGCGCAGCCGCTCGCCAACAACAACATGTTGGAGCAGGGGGCGGGCGAGATAAACGTCGAGGGCGCTGTGCGTCTCGCGCGCCTCGTTCGCACGGATCTCTCGCCGCTCACGCCCGTCGGCGCGCCGCTGCTCGCGGGCGCGGCGCCTTCGCAGCAGAGCACGATTGCGGGCGAGACCTTCGCTTGGTCGCGCGGCGTCGTGCTCGGCTACGGTTACGCGACCGGGCAGGAGTTGATAACCGCGTATCAGAAAATCTACGGGCTCGGCGTGCTCGTGACCGACGGCGTGCTAGTCACTGACGGCGTGCTGGTCACCGACGGCGTGTTAGTCACGGATCGCACGATGCTCTCGAACGGCGTGCTCGTGACGGACAGCGTCGCGTTCAGCAACGGCGGCGTGATGGGCAGCGGCTCGGTCTACATAAGTTCGGGCGTGCTCGTCACCGACCAGTTCTTCACGGGCGACGGCGTGCTCGTCACGGACAACATCTTGGCGGCCGACTCGGCGCAGGCGATGTCCGCGACGACGAAGGGCGACGCCACAAGCTACTCGCCGCCCGTGCCCGACGCGTGCGACGACTGCGTGAACAGAAAGGTCGGGCGTTTGAACTATTGAAGGGCGCCGGCGGCGGACAGAAACTTCGCCGAAACGTTAACAGCAGCGAACTCGATTAAGGAGTGACGTGATGCCCCAATTCACGGAGTCGAACAAGGCCATGGCACGAACACACGCGCGAGCGCCCGAAGCCTTTCTGGTTCACCCCCTGACCGAAAGGCACAACGAAGGCGAGGTCTTGGACTTCCTCGCCGAACGACCCGTACACACGGTCGTCATGTCCGGACTGATACGCGACAACGGAGTGGAGAGCCCCTTCAACCGAGGGACGTTCTACGCGTGCCGCGACTCGGAAGGGCGACTCGCCGGCGTCGCGCTCATAGGGCACGCGACGTTCGTGGAGGCGCGCACGGAAGGCGCGCTGCGTGCCTTCGCGGAACTCGCGCAGAAGGAGCGCGACGCGCATTTGATACTCGGCGAGCAGGGCTTGATACATCGCTTCTGGGGCCACTACGCGCCCGCCGGTCAGACGCCGCGACTCTTCTGCCGGGAGCTTCTCTTCGAGCAGCGCTGGCCCGTCGAGGCTTGCGAGCCCGTGCCCGAACTGCGGCGCGCGACGCTCGACGACCTGATGCTCGTCATGCCCGTACACGCGGCGATGGCCTACGACGAGAGCGGCATCAATCCGCTCGACGTTGACCTCGCGGGCTTCCGCATGCGCTGCGCGCGTCGCATCGAGGGCGGCCGCGTGTGGGTTCTGGTCGAGGACGGAAATCTGGTCTTCAAGGCCGACATCGCTTCCGAGACGCCCGAATGCACATACGTCGAGGGCGTCTACGTCGAGCCAGCGAGCCGTCAGCGCGGCCACGGCCTGCGCTGCCTTTCGCACCTCAGCCGCAAGCTCCTCGTTGACAGCCAAGAGGTCTGCGCGCTCGTCAACGAGCAGAACCTCGCCGCGCAGTCGCTCTTCCTGCGCGCGGGCTACAAGCTGCGCGGCTACTACGAGACGATTTTCCTCGAACGAAATGGAAAGTAATGAGTGATGAGTGATGAGTGATGAGTAGGGGCATAGGACGCGCCTTGCCTTTCTCTTATCACTCATCACTTATCACTTATCACTGAGGTTGAGAGATGGAGAAGCAGCGTTTCGTCAAGCCTTACATGTTGGCGTTCATCGCGGCGGGCGCGTGCGTGATTCTGTACGCGGCGCTGCGTCTGCCCGTCGAGCGTCTGGACTTGCGGCTCGTGCCGCTCGTCGCGTTCACGCTCTTGGTAAGCTCGCGCTTCTGCATTCCGATTCCGCGCACGACGGGGCAGATTTCGTTCTCGGACGTTTTCATCTTCCTGACGCTGCTGCTCTACGGCGGCGAGGTCGCGGTGCTTCTCGCCGCCGCCGAACTGTTCGCGGCCTCGCGACTCGGCAAGACTCGCCTGAGTCTCTTCACGAGTCTATTCAACGCGGCGATGATGGCCTGCTCGATGTTGACGACCGTCGCCGTGCTGCGCCTTCTCTTCGGCGACGAGACGCTTCTGCGTCGCGGCGATTTCTCGCAGAAGTTCGTCGCGGCGCTCTGCGTGATGGCGCTCGTTCACTACGTCGTGAACTCGACCATCGCCGCCGTTCACACTTCCTTGAAGGCGAACGAGCCTCTGTGGGTGACGTGGCGCAACAAGTACCTTTGGGCTTCGATAACATACTTCGCGGGCGCGTCGTCCGCCGGGCTGATAGTTAAGTTAGTCTCGACGGCCGGTCTCTACGCGCTCGTCGCGGTCGCGCCCATCATCGTCATCGTCTACCTGACCTATCGAACCTACCTCGAAAACATCAACGCGATGGCCGAAGCGGCGAAGGCCGAGGCGGCGGCCGAAGCGCGCGCCGAAGCGGCCGCCGAACAGGCCGAGCAGGCTCGCCGCCACGTCGAAGAGCTTTCGCACTACATCGCCGAGCAGGACAGGATACGCGAGCAGTACGCGCAGATTGAGAAACTGTCGGCCTTGGGCGAGTTGGCGTCGGGCGTCGCGCACGACTTCAACAACACGCTCGCCGGGATTCTCGGCCGCGCGCAACTTCTGCTCTCGACGAAAGACCCGGAGAAGATAGACGCCGGTCTTCAACTCATCATCAAGACCGCGAAGGACGGCGCGAAGACCATCAAGCGCATACAGGACTTCGCTCGGCAGCGTCGCGACCACGACTTTCAACCCGTCTCCGTTGACCAACTGCTCCTCGACGTTCGAGAGATAACGCGCCCGCGCTGGAAGAGCCGCGCCGAGTCGGAAGGAGTTCACATAACTCTTGAGTTGAAACTTGGCACGGACGAGGCGCGCGTGATGGGCGACGAGTCGGAGCTTCGCGAAGTCTTGGTCAACATGGTCTTCAACGCGGTGGACGCGATGCCGGAGGGCGGCACGATTACGCTCTCGACGCGCGAGGCCGGAGGCCAGATTGAAATCGGAGTCTCGGACACCGGCGAGGGGATGACCGACGAGGTTCGCCCGCGCGTCTTCGACCCGTTCTTCACGACGAAGGGCAAGGCGGGCATGGGGCTCGGCCTCGCCGTCTCTTACGGCATCATACGACGCCACGAAGGCTCGGTCTCGGTTCACTCGGAGTCGGGACGCGGAACGTCCTTCCGAATACTTCTTCCGCCCGCTCGCGCCCGCGCCGAGTCGAGGCCGACGGGCGAGCCGCCAGCAATCGCGCTCGTCCCGCAGCAGCCCGGACGGACGCGCATACTCGTCGTCGACGACGAGGAGCGCGTGCGCGAACTCCTGCGCGACATACTTGAGAGCGAGGGCTACTGCGTCGCGCTCGCGCGCGGAGGGCGCGAGGCTTTAGAACTGTTAACCGAGTCGGACTTCGACGCGGTCTTCACGGACTTGGGGATGAAGGGCATGAGCGGTTGGGAACTCGCGCGCGCGGTGAGAGAGCGCGACGAGGCGCTGCCGCTCGCGGTCATAACGGGCTGGGGCGAGGCCGTCGGCTCGACCGAGCGCGACGCGGCGCGCGTCGACTGGGTGGTGACGAAGCCCTTCGACGCGTCGCAGATTCTAGCCATCGCGCGAGAGGTCGCGCGCCGCGTCGAGTCGCGTCAGCGCGGCGCGACGGCCGCCGCCTAAAGTTTTTCCACCATCAAGGGGGAAAGGGAAGCCGCGTGCCTGACGGACGGTTGCGTCCGTCGGCACGCGGCTATTTTTCATGCGGGATTCACCACAGAGACACAGAGGCACAGCTAAAATCATAAAGCAGTGTTCTTAAACTGTGCCTCTGTGTCTCTGTGGTGAAATGTTTCTCTCTAGTCTTGCGCGCGTGAGCCGTTGTTGTCGTCGCCGTTGGAGCGCGCGGCGTTGGGGTCTAGGCCGTGGCGCTTGAGCATGCGTTGGAGCGTCGTGCGGTCTATGCCCAGCACGCGCGCGGCGGCCTGCTTGTTGCCGCCCGTGCTCGCGAGCACGCGCGCGACGTGCAAGCCTTCGAGTTCGGAGAGCGAGAGCAGACGCTCCTCCTCCTTGTGCGTCTCTTCGTGCGCGTCGTGCGTCGCGGCGTCCGTCCGCGAGTTTGCGTCGAACGCGGCGCGCACGCGTTCGGGCAGGTCTTCGGGGCGGACTACGTGCTCGCACAGGGCGACGGCGCGTATGACCGCGTTCTCAAGCTCGCGTATGTTGCCGGGCCACTCGTATGTGACGAGCGCGTGCACGGCGTCGCGCGAGAAGCTCACGGGCTCGCAAGCAGTCGCGTGCGCCGAGCGCTGCGCGAAGTAACGCGCGAGCGGCATGATGTCCTCGCGGCGCTCTCGAAGCGGCGGCAGGTGCAGCGTCACCGCGTTCAAGCGGTAGAACAAGTCCTGCCGGAAGCGGCCCTCGCGCATCTCTCGCTCAACGTCGCGGTTGCTCGCGGCGATGACTCGCACGTCAACGCTTATCGTGTGGTTCGAGCCGACGCGGCGAATCTCGCCCTCCTGCAAAGCGCGCAGAAGTTTTACTTGGAAGGCGGGCGTCGTCTCCGTTATCTCGTCGAGCAGAATCGTGCCGCCGTCCGCCTCTTGCAGGAGCCCTCGCCGGTCGCGCTCCGCGCCCGTGAAGGCGCCGCGCACGTGGCCGAACAACTCCGACTCGATTAACTCGGAAGGTATCGCGCCGCAGTTGACCGCGACGAACGCGCTCGTCGCGCGCAGGCTGCGTCGATGAATCGCGCGCGCGACGACCTCCTTGCCCGTGCCCGACTCGCCCGTGATGAGAACCGGAAGCGACGTGGACGCGACGCGGCCCACCATCTTCATCACCTCGACGAAGGCGGCGCTCGCGCCGACGAGTTCGATGTCCGAAGTGTAGACGGGTTCGGGCGGGAGTTCGCCCGTCGTGCCGGGCCGCTCGCGCTTCTCGTTCGAGTGGCGGACTGCCTGCGCGATGCGAAGCACGTCCTCGTTCTCGAACGGCTTCATGAGGTAGTCGTATGCGCCCAAGGATACGGCGTCGAGCGCGCCGGCGGCCGAGCCGTGCCCGGTCATCAGAACGATCCGCGCGTCGGGCTGCTCCTCGACGAAGCGCCGCAGAACCGTGTAGCCCTCGGCCTCGTGGTGGTCGCTGAGCTTCACGTCGCAGAAGACGAGCGACCAAGCGTCGTCGCCCAGAAGCTCGAAAGCCCGGTCGGCCGACTCGGCCTCGCTTACGTCCCACCCTTCGGCGCGCAAGACCTCCGCGACGTTGCTGCGCACAAGCTCGTTGTCGTCTATGACGAGTGCTTTCATCAGTCGAACCTTGAGAACACACGCGGGCCGCACGCGCCGCACCCGACGCATAACGCGCCGGGGCAACTCCCGGATGAGGTGGAAGAGCGCCTTTATTTTTATCGCGGAGAGGCGAGGCGCGGCAAGTGTACCCGACCGAACGAAAGAGAACTGTCGCCATCCGCACAAAAAGTTGAGGGGAGGCGCCGACTGCCTCCCCTCAACTTTTAGACGCCCGATGGAGCCGAGGGGGATCGAACCCCTGACCTCTGCAATGCCATTGCAGCGCTCTCCCAGCTGAGCTATAGCCCCAGTCAATCAACCGTGCCGGAACTGGTTTTCCAGCGCAACCCTAGTGTAGCAAACCGCTTTTCAGTGAGTCAACCGCGTCGCTGGCGCGGCTTGCTCGATAAAAAAGCCACGCGGTTGATTCAAAACCGCGTGGCCCGGATGGTCTAACAATTGATAGCTATTCGTTCGACACCTGCGCGGCGCGCTCCTTCTTGTAAGGCTGGCCCTTGAAGCGCTCGGCGGCTTTCTGCGCCCCGTTGTAATCGTTGCCATTCGAGATCGCCTTGTCATACTCGGCGACGGCGCGCTCGCGGTTGTCGTCGGCGTCATAGGTGTTGCCGCGCTTGATGTAGGACCAGACCTCGATCCACGACGGCTCCAGGTCGCCATCGAGCGCCTGCGTAAAGGCGTCGCGCGCCTTCTGCCAGTTGCGCTGCTCCATGTAGAGCAGGCCGAGGTTGTACCACGCCAGCGACGAGCGCGGGCTCAGCTTGATCGCCTGGCGGTACTGCTCTTCGGCTTCGGCGTTCTCTTCGCGCTGCGCCGCCTGGATGCCGCGCCGCACGACGACGGCGACCTTCAGCGCATCCGACGTGCGCAGATAACGGTTCTCCGGGTCAACGACGACTTCGAGCGGCTTGCCTTCTGCCGCGAGGTCGAAATCCGCGGAGGTGCCGCGCATGTCGAGCGTCTCTTTTGATTCGCGCCCGCCTTCGGCTTCAATCGCCACCGTCACCGGCCCGCGGAACGAATCCATGTTCTGCCGCACCGTGCCGCGCACGCGGAACTTGCCTTCCTTGGTGCGCAGGATGGTGTATTCGGTCTTGAACTCCGGCACACCGGTCGAATCCACCCACATGCCGAAGAAGCCGCGCAGCTTCTGCCCGGTCACCTTATCGGCGAGCGCCTCGAAATCATCGATGTTGGCGTTCTGGCCCTTGTAGGTCGAGTAGTAGTTCTTGAGCAGGGTGAAAAACTTATCGTCGCCGATGGTGCCGCGTAGCATGTGATAGACGTAAGCGCCCTTATAGAAGATCACCGACTTGTAGGCCGGCGACTGGTCGTTGAGCTGCGCCGGCGCGCGCGCAATCGACGCTTCCTGCTCGTAGGCCAGCGCCAGCTCGATCATCTCGCTGAGCGATTCGCGGAACTCGGCGGCGGTCTGCTGCGATTCGCGGTAGAGCAGCGAAGAATACTCGGCCAGCCCTTGCGACAGCCATGCGTCGTCAAAGTTCTTCAGGCCGACCGCCTGCCCCCACCATTGATAAGCGACTTCGCGCGCCAGTTGATCTACCGGCAAAGCCTTATCCGAGGCCAGCGTCTTGTGCGGCAGGAAGGTGATGCCGGCGGCGCTGTAAGTGTCGAGGGTTTCGTCATCCACCTGGGCGACGACATAGCGCGTGCCGTAGGCGTAAGGGCCGAAGCGCGTGTTATAGAACTGGAGAATCTGCGCGACCTCCTGGCCGAACTCCTGGGCGCGAGTCTCGCTGCCGGGCAACACGAAAACATCGATCTGCATGCCGCCGGCGTTGATCGTCCGCGTGATGAATTGACCGGCGGCAAACGAACCGGGCAGCACCGGCTGGGTCTCGACAAAGGTGAAGGTCGGGCGACCGTCTTTGCCTGTCGTCGCCGTCACAGGGTTGCTGCTGTGGCCGGCGACCGTCCAGGTTTTCGGGACGGTGATGCTGATATCAGAAGTGGCGCGGTCGGCGGCATAGCCGTGAAAAGGGAACCAGCGCGCCGCGTAAAACAGGTAAGCCTGCTCAGGCCCGACATAGGCCAGCCGCGTGTCCGGCAGCGGCCCGCCTTCGGGGGTCGCCAGCGGCCCTGAATATTCAAACGTCAACGTGATGTCCGAGTTAGCTTCGTAGAGTTTGCCGAGGTTCACCTTGACGTTCAGCTCGTTGACCTTGTCCTGAATGAATTGCAGCGCCGTCTTGCCATCCTGCGCCTTGACCGCGGTGACCGTCAGCGAGCCGTTCATCTCAAGCACCGCGGATTGCGTCTGCTTCAGCGCCTTCATGGTGACGGTGGCGGTGGCTTTCAAGGTGTGCGAATCGGGCAACAACTCGGCGTTGATCTTGTAGTGTGTGATGTCAATCGGCGAGCTCTGCTCCTGCGCCCGCGCCAGGGGCGCGAAAGCACAGGCGAGCACCAGAGCCGCTACCATTCTGCTCAATCCTTTGATAATCATTCTGTTGGGTTTCCTTCTGAATTGGAGCGATCTTCCGACCTTAAATTATACCATCGCTGAATCGCGCGATACCAGTACCCCGAAGTCGGCATTTTCGGGGCATCTTTAGGGGGAATGGCGTGCGCCGCGATTCTTGCGGCAAAGCTCAACTTGCTTGCGCGAATGGCCATCGCGCATACTTAGGAATAGAACCCCCGCGAATCCATAGGAACGAAGAAGGAAGCATGGCAAAGCTGAAAGGCCCGCGAGTCGTCTATGTCTGTCAGCAGTGTGGCGCGCAACAGCCGCGCTGGCTCGGCAAGTGCCCCGATTGCGGCGAATGGAACTCGCTCGTCGAAGAAAAGCCGGCGTCGGCAAGCCCCGAATCGTCGCCGCGCGGCGGCCTCTTTCGCATGCGCGCCGTGACGCCGCTCGCTTATCAAGAGATCGAGAGTCAGGACGACGCGCGCCAATCGTCGGGCATCAACGAGTTCGACCGCGTCTTAGGCGGCGGCATCGTCCCCGGCTCACTGGTGCTGATCGGCGGCGATCCCGGCATCGGCAAATCCACCCTGCTGCTCGAAGTCTCGGACAAGCTCTCGCAGGCTTATGGCAAGGTGCTTTATATTTCCGGCGAAGAGAGCGAGCGGCAGATCAAGTTGCGCGGCGAGCGCCTGGGCATCAACCCGCGGGGGCTTTACCTGTTGGCGGAGACCAACCTTGAGCGCATCTTCGCAGAGATTGACGCGCTCGACCCGCAAGCCATCGTCGTTGATTCGGTGCAGACGGTCTTTTCGTCGAAGCTCGAAAGCGCGCCCGGCTCCGTTTCGCAGGTGCGCGAAGTCGCCGGGCAGTTTCTGATGCTCGCGAAGAACCGCACGCTGCCGGTCTTCTTGATCGGCCACGTCACCAAAGAAGGCATGATCGCCGGCCCCAAGGCGCTCGAACACATCGTCGACACGGTGCTCTACTTTGAAGGCGAGCGCCACCACAACCACCGCATCATTCGCGCCGTCAAGAATCGCTTCGGCGCGGCTAACGAAATCGGCGTGTTCGAGATGACCGGGCGCGGCCTGGTGCCGGTGACCAATCCTTCGGGGTTGTTCCTGAGCGAACGGCCCGTCGGCGTGTCGGGCTCGGTCGTCACCGCCTGCATGGAAGGGACGCGGCCGATGCTGGTCGAGATTCAGGCGCTGGTGACCTCGAACAAGTATGGCACGGCGCGGCGCATGACGCAGGGCGTCGATTCACAACGCGTCGCTTTGCTGATGGCGATGATGGAGAAGCGCATCGGCATGCATGTCCTGGCCGACGATGTCTTCGTGAACGTCGCCGGCGGCATGGCGATTGACGAGCCGGCGGCAGATTTAGGCATCGTCGCGGCGATTGCGTCGAGCTTTCGAAATGTGCCGATAGAGGAACGCTCGGCGGTCTTCGGCGAAGTCGGGCTGGCGGGCGAAGTGCGCGCGACGAGCCAGGCGGCGGTGCGCGTCCGCGAAGCCTATGCGATGGGCTTTCGCCGCTGTGTCATTCCGCAAGGCAACCTCACGGGGCTTGAATATGATGATGCGATTGAAGTGATCGGCGTGCGCGACGTGGGTGATGCGCTCGAAGCGCTGTTTTGATGGCCGCAGAAATACGCCGAAGGGAATGACGCAGCCCCCGTTGCCCCATTCCCTTCAGCTTCGTTGTTTTGTCTGTCTGTCGCTTCTTTCAGTTTTGCGGTGACCGACGCAGCCCCCGTTGCCTCGGCCACCGCGTAACTTCTTTAAGCTACGCCGTACACATTGGCAATGCTCGTGCCACGGGTTACGGCCCGCTCAGGTAGCCGTAAATGCTCGATTTATAACAACGCGGCTTGCCCGTCTCAACTTGCGCTTACGAAATTTGTCAGTCATCGGGTGACGATTCCTGTAACGGAGAAGAAGTCAGGGGTCAGGAGTCAGAAGTCAGAAGGGAAACAGGAGTCGGCGTACCGCGCCTCCGCATCTATTTGGCTTTCTATTCTTCATCAGCGGCTTTCTGCTCCCTCTTCTGACTTCTGACTCCTGACTCCTGACTTCCTGTTTTCGGTAGCATATTTATAGAGTTCAGCTATAATGAACGCGGTCGGAGCGCTGCTCCGGCCCGACCGGCAGCAGCACGGGTCGCACGCTTGGCCAAGCTCCTCATTCTTTATCGCCTGGCCGACGCACGCCGCCCGAAGCGGGTCTTGCCTGGCGCTTTCGGGCTACCTTCAAACGCTGACGAACAGGTTGCTTCATCCCTTCGCTTTATCCTGAGCGTCCGGCGCGGCGAGGTGCATCGGCTGAGCGGTCGGCATCGCGGCCAACCCCGCGACTTGATCTTTCACAACCCAGCTTAACTATTCGCAGCGTCGTCAGCAGGAACGGCTCGAGCGGTAGATAAGACGAACGGAGGTTTTATGCGCTTCGATATTAGTCTCATTCGTTTCGTCTTTTTCGCGGCGCTCGTGAGTGCAGGATACTATCTCAAGCCCATAGACGGTAAGGCATGGCTTTCGGCGGCGGTCGGTGGTGCGCTTGCGGTATTGATTATCTTCTTTGAAACCCGCATCCGCAAAGCGTCGCTGAAGACCTTGATTGGCGCGGCGGTCGGCTCGGTGCTCGGCATCCTTGCCGCCACCTTGATCGCCTGGATCATCTCGGCGCAGCAGGCCGAAATGCTCTCGCCGGCCTTCAAATCTTTTCTCACACTCACGCTGACGCTCCTCACAGGTTATGTAGGATTAATGGTAGGCGCAGTCAAAGGAGATTATCTCGATCTTTCCGCGCTCGGAGGCATTTTCGTAGAGAAGGGCAGCAGCAAAGCCCATTCATTAATACTCGACACCTCGGTCATCATCGATGGCCGTGTGGCCGACATTGCCGAAACCGGCTTTCTGGCCGGCACCCTGGTCATCCCGCAATTCGTCCTGCGCGAGCTGCAACAGATCGCCGATAGCGCCGACTCGATCAAGCGCAATCGCGGGCGGCGCGGCCTCGACATCCTGCAACGCCTGCAAAAGAAAAAAGGCAGCTACGAGATTGTCATCAGCGAAGCCGACTTCCCCGACGTCCGCGAAGTCGATCATAAGCTGATCGAGCTGGCCAAGCAGATCGAAGGCAAGATCGTCACCAACGATTTCAACCTCAACAAGGTGGCGCAACTGCGCGGCGTCGCGGTGCTCAACATCAACGAGCTGGCCAATGCGCTCAAGCCGGTGGTGCTACCGGGCGAGATCATGCGCGTCTTTGTGCTCAAGGAAGGCAAGGAGTACAACCAGGGCGTCGCCTACCTCGACGACGGCACCATGGTGGTGGTCGATAACGCGCGGCGCATGATCGGCAAGAACATCGATGTCTCGGTGACGAGCGTCTTGCAGACGACGGCGGGCAAGATGATCTTTGGCCGTTTCAACGACGACGGGCGACCGGCGCCCGCCCCGCGCCATACCTCGACGGCGACGCAGTGAGTGACCGCAGGCTGAACATCGCCGTTATTCCCGCTGCCGGCATCGGCGCGCGCATGCAGGCCGACCGCGCCAAGCAGATGATGGAGCTGCGAGGCGTGCCGCTGCTCGTCCACACGCTGCGCCGCTTTGAAGCCTGCGACGCCGTGCATCAGGTGATTCTCGTCCTGCAACCCAACCTCACCAGTGACGTGCTGGCATTGATCTCGCGGCATAACCTCAAGAAGATCGCCCGCGTCGTCGGCGGCGGCGCCGAGCGCCAGGATTCTGTGTATCGCGGCTTGCAGGTGATCAATGCGGAGACGGCCGGCGTCGTCGCCGTGCATGACGCGGTGCGGCCTTTCGTGCGCCCCGAAGAGATCAGGCAGGTGATCGAGCGCGCCGAGGCGAGCGGCGCGGCGCTGTTGGCGCTGGCGGCTACGGACACCATCAAGCAGGTTCATCGTGGGCGCGTCCAGCGGACGCTCGACCGCAAGCGCATCTACCACGCGCAGACGCCGCAAGCCTTTCGCTACGAGGTCATCAAGTCGGCTTACGACCGCGCCTATGCCGAGGGCTACACCGCTACAGACGACGCGCAACTGGTCGAGCGCGCCGGCCACCGCGTCACCGTCGTCGAAGGCTCGCCGATCAACATCAAGATCACGCGGCCATTCGACCTGCGCGTGGCCGAAGCCATTCAGGAAGAGTTTTTTGGTTGAGGTCGTTTTATGAGCGAAGCCTATCGCGTCGGCATCGGCTATGACATTCATCGCCTCGTACCAGACCGCAAGCTGCTGCTGGCAGGCGTGCGCGTGCCGTACACCAAAGGGCTGCTCGGCCATTCGGACTCGGACGTTCTGGCGCACGCGGTCTGCGACGCGCTGCTGGGCGCGGCGGCGCTCGGCGACATCGGCACGCATTTCCCCGACAACGACCCGCGCTGGCGCGGCGCGTCGAGCCTCGATTTTCTGCGCCACGCCGTCAAGCTCATCGGCGAGAAGGGCTACCGCGTCGTCAATCTTGACGCCACAGTGATCACCGAACTGCCCAAGCTCAAGCCCTACATTCCGGCCATGCGTCAGCAGTTGGCCAGTGTTTTAGAGATCGCTGTTGAGTCGGTCAGCGTCAAGGCGAAGACCAACGAAGGGCTTGACGCTGTCGGGCGCGGCGAAGCGATGGCGGCGCACGCAGTCGTCATGATCGCCACTCGCTGACCACCAGAAAAAGTTATGCCGCATTTCTTCCAGTTAATGTAGAATGTGGCCGTCGCTACAAACCAGTGGCGGCCAGGATACCAGGCCATCTCAAGGTTCGGCATCAACTAACCTGTCTCGTGACTCTATCGTTTGGTTAACCGTTCACTTCGCAAATCCGCCGGTGAGGGCGAAAGCCGATGACCCCGGAACGCTGGAAACGGATTGATGAACTGCTCGACGACCTCCTTGACCACGCGCCGGAGGAGCGTCCCTTCATCCTCGCCGAGGTCTGCGCCGGCGACCCGCTGCTGAAGCGCGAGGTCGAAGCCTTGCTCGCGGCGCACGACCGCGCCGGCGGTTTTATGGAATCGCTGCCGGCGCAGACGGGCGCGATGTTCGGCAGCCTCCAGCCGGCGCGCGGCCAGATGATCGGCCCATACCGCGTGCTGCGCGAGATCGGGCGCGGCGGCATGGGCGTAGTCTATCTGGCGGCGCGCGCCGACCAGGAGTTCGCCAAGCTGGTCGCCATCAAAGTCGTCTGGCCGGGCGCCAACCACCGCGAAGTGCTACAGCGTTTCCGCCAGGAGCGGCAGATACTGGCCAACCTCGATCACCCGAATATTTCGCGGCTGCTCGATGGCGGCACCACCGAACAGGGCATGCCCTACGTGGTGATGGAGTACATCGCCGGCACGCCAATCACAGATTATTGCGACCGCAAGCGGCTATCGATCACCGAGCGCCTGAAGCTCTTCCTGCGGGCCTGCGCTGTCGTCCAGTACGCCCACCAGAGCTTGGTCATCCACCGCGACCTCAAGCCTTCGAACATCATGGTCACAGACGAGGGCACGGTGAAGCTGCTCGACTTCGGCATCGCCAAGCTGCTCAGCGCCGACCTGCATGAAGTTGACCTGGCGGTGACGCAGACTGGCCTGCCGCCGATGACGCCGGAATACGCCAGCCCCGAACAGGTGCGCGGCGACGCGGTGACGACCGCGAGCGATGTCTACTCGCTCGGCGTCGTGTTGTATGAATTACTGACCGGCCACCGGCCTTACAAGCTCGGCAGCCGCTCGCCTTTGGAATTGGAGCGCGTCATCTGTGACAGCGAGCCTGAGCGACCGAGCGCCATCGTCGATCAGGTCGAACACGAAGCCGGCAGCGATGGTCGCGCCCGCCCGCGACGCACGCCGGAGACGATTAGCCAGACGCGCGAAGGCAAGCCCGACCGCCTGCGGGCGCGGCTGCGCGGCGACCTCGACAGCATCGCGCTTAAGGCGCTGCGCAAAGAGCCGGCGGCGCGCTACCAGTCGGTCGAGCAGTTCGCTGCGGACATCCGCCGCCACCTCGAAGGCAAAGCCGTGCAGGCGCAGAGGGCGACGCTGGCCTATCGTGCAGACAAGTTCATGCGGCGGCACAAAGTCGGCGTCGCCGTCGTCGCGCTCTTCGTGCTGATGCTGATCGCCGGCATCATCACCACCACTTGGCAGGCGCGGCTGGCGCGCACGCGGGCGCTCGATTATCGCCGCCTGCTCTACGCGGCGCAGATGAATCTGGCCGGGCAGGCTTGGGATAACACCAACCTCGAACGCCTCGAAGAACTGCTCGAAGCCAATCGCCCGAAGCCGAGCGAAGACGACCTGCGCGGCTTCGAGTGGTTCTACCTCTGGCGACTCTATCACAATAGCAACGAGCGCATGACGTTGTACCAGGACGATCAGGTCTGGTCGGTAGCGCTGTCGCCGGATGGCCGGCGGCTGGCGTCGGGCGGCGAAGATAACACGGCAAGAATCTGGGACGTGGCGACGGGGGAAGAACTGCACAGGCTCACGGGCCACGACAGATGGGTGAATGCGGTCGCCTTCTCACCTGACGGCAAGCGGCTGGCTACCGCGAGCGGCGACAATACAGCAAAGCTCTGGGATGCCGAGACCGGCGCGGAGATCGCTTCACTCGTCGGCCACACACAGCGGGTGAATGCCGTGGTCTTCTCGCTAGATGGCAGGCGATTGTTTACCGCGAGTCACGACGGTACGGTGAAGGTCTGGGACACCGCCACCGGCAGAGAGATTGGATCGTTGACAAATAGTCCAGCTCCCATTCTGTCCCTGGCGCTTTCTCCCGATGGCAAGCGATTGGCGGTCACTTCTTATACCAGCGTGAAGCTGTGGGATGTGGCTAACGGCAATGAACTGGTGTCCTTCAAAGGGCATACCGAGCAGACCAATTCGGCGAAGTTCTCGCCCGATGGCAAATGGCTGGCGACGGCAAGCTCTGACAAGACGGCGCGGCTGTGGGATGCGACCACTGGCAAGGCGCTCGGCGTTTTCAAGGGGCATGCGAGCTGGGTGGATTGCGTCGCCTTCTCTCCCGACGGCAAAACCCTGGCGACCGGCGGCAACGACCGCACCATCAAGCTGTGGGACGTGGCGAGCGGGCAAGAGCTTGGCTCGTTGCGTGGCCACTTGCGCCCGGTCGAATCGCTGGTCTTCTCGGCTGATGGCTTGCGACTGATCTCGGCGAGCCTCGATCACACGGTGAAGGTGTGGGACATCAGCAATCTCAAAGAACCTTTCATCATCAGGCTGGGCGAACGATTGGGGGCCTATTCGCAAGTCGGTCAGGTGCTGGTTAGCAACAGCAACCGTGAATTGAAAGTGTGGGATGTCGCCACCGGCCAGGAACGCCGCATCCCCATCGAACCGCCGCTGGGAACAGCGTACCTGGCGCTCGCGCCCGACGGTCAGCGGTTAGTGCTGAAGGACGGCACCGGCCCATTGATCGTCATAGACCCCGGAAGCGGCGCAGTACTCGGCTCCCTCAATGATCGCAAGAGACGCGTGTATACCATCACGTTTTCGCCCGATGGCCGGTTGATCGCGACCGGCTTCTATGACGGCATCGTGACGCTGTGGGACGCCACGACTTATCAAGCAGTCGCCAGCTTTAGCGCGCAGGAGCGGCGGGTGCGCTGCCTGGCCTTTTCGCCCGACGGCCAGCGGCTGGCGGTCGGAGGCGACGCCCACGAAATTAAAATCTGGGACGTGGCGAGCATCAAAGAAATTGCCACGCTCGCCGGCCACTCGGACGTGATCAATTCCGTGGCCTTCTCAACGGACGGACGGCTGCTAGCTTCGGGCAGCGCCGACCTGACGGCGAAGCTCTGGGACGTGGCGACGGGCCGTGAGGTCAGGACGTTCAAAGGACATGCCGATGAAGTCAGGTGCATCGCGCTGTCGCACGATGGCACGCGCCTGGCGAGCGCGAGTCAAGACATGACGATCCGGCTTTGGGACGTGGCCACCGGCCAGGAGTTGATCGCGCTCAAGGGCCACACGGACTTCGTGCAGTTCGTCGCCTTTTCGCCTGACGACAAAGTCTTGACCAGCGGCAGCCGCGACCAGACGATCCGCTTCTGGCGCGCAGCGACCCCGGAAGAGGTCGCCGCGCCGGATACACCATGATCGGTCTTCCGCTCAATTCGGCGGGTTGCTGGTGTCATTAGGTTGGATTCCGCCGCCGCGCTTGAACGGGCCAAAGCACTGGATGATCTCACAGGTTTTGCAATTGCGATCCCTGACGGTGAATTTCATGCAGAATATCAGGGAGTCCGTGCACAAGCCTGTCGGCGGCAGCGGGAAGTGGAGCTGCATCGGAAAGCTGACACCGCTGACGGCGGGGGCGAACCCATGCCAGATCGCTTCGTGGTCATTGGCAATCGGCAACGAGGCGACGAACGGGGAGACGTTTGACGCGCCCACAACGTAGGCGTTCGCGGGGCCGCCCGTGCCGCACTTGGTCGGAGAATAGGTGACTGATGCGCTGATGATGTTGGCAGTGACGCGGATGATATTCGGCATGCTGGTGGTCAGGGCCGGGGTGAAATTGTAAACACCGTTTCCCACATAGCTCAGACTCTTCAGGTCGACCTGGAATTTGTCCTTCACGCAACATTCCCCTTGATAAAGGTCGCAGTTGCGGACGGTCATCGTGGCGGAGGACGGGCATTGGCCTTTACTGGTCACGGTCACAGTGATCGTTCCCGTGCCCGACGGATTCCAGACGACGTTGACACTGTTAGTCGTTGACGAACCCTGAATCACTCCGCCGTTCACAGCCCACGAGTAAGCCACACCTCCTGTTGCCGGCACAGAGTAGGTCGCGACCGGCAAGCCGCACGAGTCGTTCGGGCCAGTGATGACAGGGGCAGGGGGCGCCGAGAGCACCGTCACCGTCTTGGTCACACAATTGGTGGTCCCATTGACGCACAGCTTCACGGTGTAGGTTCCCGCATTGGCGTAGGTGTGAGTCGGGTTCTGTTGATTGCTGTTTGTGCCGTCGCCGAAATCCCAGTTCCATGACGTCGAGCCAGAAGCGCTAATTGTGAAAACAGTTGGTTGACCCTGGCATACAGTCGTTGCCTTGAAGTCAGGCGCCCCCTCCTCTCGAATGCAGATATCGTCGACCCGGGCGTAGGAAGTCTGCCCGCCGTCATTAGCGCTTGAATTGTTTTCGACATTGATCGTGAGATAGGTGACCGGGCCTGGAGCCATAAAGCTGAAAGAGTAGGGATGCCAACTCAGGTCGTTGACGCTGGGCGACAGGAAGATCGTGTTCCCCCCCGCCACAGAGGACAGCGGCGTCGTGGAAGTCCGCAGCTTAAGCATCGCGTAAGGCAGCTTGCCAGGGTCGTTGACTCGCTGGAAAGCGACCGAGCCGATGTAGGTTTTCCCTGTAACCGTGGTCAGTGCCTGTTGAAGGCCCTCGCCAATAGTTGGGTTTTGATTCCCCCACATGCCGACAGCCCCTGGATCAAGATATCCTGGGCCCGTGCTCAGGTCGGGAGTTCCGTAGGCCACCGTCCAGGGGGCCAGCCCGTTCGTAAAACCTCCGTTAACTACGATGTTTCCCGGACAGTTGTCTACCTGTAAGGCCGCTCCGGGTTGCAGACGAAGGCCTGTTTGTTGTTGGCCAACGCCTTCCGAACCGAAGGCTCGGACTTCAATGCGGGGAAGAGGCGATACGGCCAGCAGGCCGCAGAGCACGACAGCACAAAGCAAAAATCTGTAATGGACTAATCTTTTTTTCATCGTTTTTCTCCTATTCTCAGTTTTCGGGCCGGGGACAAATCTGCCGGACCACGCGGTGGTGGGAATCGTCTTTGGCCTCCACTCTCATAAGCGATAAGCGCGGCGAATCGGTATCATGCCGGGTCGCTTATTCTGTTAGATCGTCGGCGGGCGTTAGATAAGCCAGGGCGCAGACGCTATAATTCGTCTCGGCCTTGATGCATCCCGCAGGGCGGACGGAGACGGCAATGGCAACCTCGCCACAGGAAGTCACTCAGCTACTCGTAGACTGGCGCGGCGGCGATCACGCGGCGCTCGACAAGCTGATGCTGCTGGTCTACGACGAGCTGCACGCCCTGGCGCGGCGCTACATGAAACGTGAGCGCGGCGACCACACTTTGCAGACGACGGCGCTGGTCAATGAAGCCTACATGCGGCTGCTCGGCCAGCAGCATGCGGACTGGCAGAACCGCGCGCACTTCTTCGGAGTCGCCGCGCAGGTGATGCGTCACCTGCTGGTTGACCACGCGCGCTCGCGGCGCTATGCCCGGCGCGGCGGCTCGGCGCTGCGCATCACGCTCGACGATGCGGTGGCCGCGACGCCGGAAGAGTCGGTTGACCTGCTGGCGCTCAACGAGGCGCTCGACCGATTGAGCCGGATTGACGAGCGCAAGTGCCGCATCGTCGAGCTGCGCTACTTCAGCGGACTGAGCGTTGAAGAGACGGCAGAAGTGCTCGGCGTCTCGGCCATCACGGTCAAGCGCGAATGGCTGAAAGCCAAAGCCTGGCTCTACCGCGAGATCAAACAGGAGACAGAGGCCGGCACCAACTGACGGCACGCCGGCAGACGCCAGGGCCAAGATCAATCATGCGAGCGGTTGACATTATCGAAAAGAAACGCGACGGCAAACATCTGACGCGCGACGAGATTCACTTCATCATTCAAGGTTATACTGCCGGCGAGATTGCCGACTATCAGGTGTCGGCCTTGCTGATGGCCATCTTCCTGCGCGGCATGACGGATGCCGAAGCCATCGCGCTCACCGAAGAGATGCTGCATTCGGGCGAGGTCTTAGACCTGTCTGAGCTGGGCCGCCTGCGCGTCGATAAGCATTCGACGGGCGGCGTCGGCGATAAGACTTCTCTAGTCATCGCGCCGGTTGTCGCGGCGGCGGGCGTGCCTGTGCCGATGATTTCGGGCCGCGCCCTGGCGCATTCCGGCGGCACGCTCGACAAGCTCGACTCGGTCCAGGGCTTTCGCACCAACCTGTCGCTTGCCGAATTTCGCGCCACGCTCACGCAGGTTGGCGTCGCGCTGATCGGCCAGACTGCCCAGATAGCGCCCGCCGACCGCAAGCTCTACGCCTTGCGCGACGTGACGGCTACCGTGCCCTGCCGCCCGCTGATGGCCGCTTCGATTATGAGCAAGAAGATGGCCGAAGGCATCACCGGCCTGGTGCTTGATGTCAAAGTCGGCAACGGCGCGTTCATGAAGACAGAAGCCGAAGCCCGCCAGCTCGCCGAGCTGATGATTCAGATCGCCCGCGGTCTCGGCAAAGATTGTGTCGCGCTGCTCACGGACATGAACCAGCCGCTCGGTCGCACGGTCGGCAACGCTCTGGAAATGATCGAAGCCTTCGATGCCTTGCGCGGCCAGGGGCCGGACGACTTCATCACGCTTTGCCGCGAGCTTTCAGCCGAGATGCTGGTGCTTGGCGGCGCGGTGGCTACGGTTGACGAAGGCCGCGCCCGCTATGACGAGTTGATCGCAAAGGGGGCGGCGCTTGAAAAGATGCGCGAGATCATCGCCGCGCAATCCGGCGACCCACGTGTGCTGGATGATTATTCGTTATTGCCGACGGCGCGGCATGAGCGCGCGGTTTTAGCCCGGCGCAGCGGCACTGTGCAAGCGATTGACACGGCGGCTATCGGGCGCGCTTCGATGCTGCTCGGCGCGGGCCGCCTGCGGCTCGATTCAAAGATCGATCTGAGCGTCGGACTGACCATCCATGCGCGCATCGGCGACCGCGTCGAAGAGCGCACGCCGCTGGCCGTCATGCACTTCAATGACGCGGTGCTGGTAGACGAAGCCGCCGCCGTCATTCTCCAGGCTTATCAGATCGGCGCTGAAGCGACCGCGCCGCCGGTGTTGATTAAAGATGTGCTGCGCTGATGCCGCTTCGTTTACAAACCCGCTGAGAAGGGAATAGAATCGTCCTTCACTGTTGAATCACGCGCAATCAGCCGCCGGGACAGTGGCCCGGAACACCAACAGCCGCTTGCGAGCGTCACACCGATTAGGAGAAAAGTGGTTATGAAAAACAAGATCACACGCCGCGATTTCGTTCGCACGAGCGCCGTCGCCGGGGTTGCCGCCGGCATGATTAATGAAGCGCCGCGATCTGCGCTTGCCGTCCAGGGTGGCACTCGCCCTGTCGTCGTATCGAGCGCCAATGGCTTGGCCGCCACCGCCAAGGCGATGGAGATGATTCGCGCGGGCCGCGATACGCTCGATGCGGTGATTGCCGGGGTCAACATTGTCGAAGACGACCCGAAAGATCAGAGCGTCGGCTACGGCGGCTTGCCGAATGAAGAGGGCGTCGTCGAGTTAGACTCCAGCGTCATGCACGGGCCGACGCACCGCGCCGGCGCGGTCGCTTCGTTGCGCAACATCAAGAACCCGTCGCTGGTCGCCAAGCTGGTTTTAGAGCGCACAGATCACTTGCTGCTCGTCGGTGAAGGCGCTTTGCGATTCGCGCTGGCGCATGGCTTCAAGGCGATGGATTTGCTCACCGAAGAGTCGCGCGCCGCGTGGCTGAAGTGGAAAGAGACGATGAGCGACAAGGACGCCTGGGGGCCGGGACTGGCGACGCCCGACGGTCAGCCGCAGAGCTTAATCTATAACGGTGACTGGGATCGCGCCGAGCTACTGGCGCGCATCGAAGAGTACATCGCCCACCCGCCGACGGGAACGATCAACTGCATCGCCGTCAACGGGCGTGGCGACCTGTCGGGCGTGACGACGACCAGCGGGCTGGCGTGGAAGATACCGGGGCGCGTCGGCGATTCGCCGATCATCGGCTGCGGCCTGTTCGTGGATAACGAAATCGGCGCCGCCGGCTCTACGGGGCGCGGCGAAGAGTGCATCAAGATCAATGGCGCGCACACCATCGTCGAGATGATGCGGCGCGGCGCATCGCCTACGGATGCCTGCCTCGAAGCCTGCAAGCGGGTGGTCGCCAACTACAATAACAACCGGGCCAAGCTCAGCAAGTTCCACCTCAATTTCTATGCGTTGAACAAGAAGGGCGAGTATGGCGCGGGGTCGCTGTGGGCTTACTCGATCAACGCGCGCGGCGAGCGCCACCGCTCGCGCTACGCCGTGCATGATGGCAAGGAGAACAAGCTGCACGACATGCCTTACCTGTACGAAGTGCCCGATGTATAAGGCCACGGCGAGATCAAGAGGAAGGGAAGTCTTAATGAAGCAAACGGCATTGGCAGTTCTGTTGTGCGCTTTGCTCATCGCCCCGGGTTGCAGCCGTGTGCTTGGCGGCGGCGACGAGGCGAGCGGCAAGAAGCGCGTCGGCATCGTCTTTGACATCGGCGGCAAGGATGACAAGTCATTCAACGCCGCCGCCTGGGTTGGCGTCCAGCGGGCGCTCAAGGATATGCCCAGCGACATGATCTTGCGCGATGTCGAGCCGGGCGACCCGACTTCGATTGAACCATCTATGCGCGCCTTTGCCGAGCGCGGCTATGACCTGATCATTGGCGTCGGTTTCGCGCAAGCGCCGATCATGGAGCAAGTGTCGAAGGACTATCCCAATCTCAAGTTTGCCATCATTGACGGTGTCATTGATGCGCCGAACGTCGCTTCGCTGATCTTCAAGGAACACGAAGGCTCGTTTCTCGTCGGCATGATCGCGGCGCGCACGACGAAGACCAACAAGGTTGGCTTCGTCGGCGGCATGGACATCCCGCTGATCCACAAGTTCGCCACCGGCTATGCCGAAGGCGCGCGTTTTGCCAACCCGAAGATCGAGGTCTTTGAGAACTACGTCGGCGTCAATGACTCGGCGTGGAACAATCCCGGCAAGGGCAAAGAGCTGGCGAAGGCGCAGATCGAGCGCGGCGCCGATGTCATCTTTCAGGCCGCCGGCAATTCCGGCCTTGGCGTCTTTGACGCGGCGGAAGAGACCAACCATCTGGCCATCGGCGTGGATGCGAATCAGAACTGGGTGAAGCCGGGCTTCATTCTGACCAGCATGATGAAGCGCGTGGATAATGCCGTTTATGACACCGTCAAGGATGTCATCGGCAATCAATTCAAGGGTGGCATTCACGAGTTCGGCCTTGAAAGCGACGGCGTCGGCTATGCGCTCGACGATTACAACCGCAACCTAATCCCGCAGTCGGTTCTCGACGAAGTCGAGCGCGCCAAGAAAGAGATCATCGCCGGGCGCATCAAAGTCACTGACGCCATGGCCGAGAAGTGAAGGCGTAACTCAGCGGCGAGAATCTCTACGAACTGGGGCGGCTACCTATGTTGTTTTCACTCTTTCTTGATTGATGACTTTGGTTCAACCCTCTCTGACGTGTGTTCAAGTATAAAGGGCAATTTCTTTAATTTGGGCCAAGGTTTGCGGAGCGCTTGCAAGGATACCGTTATTGCCCTGTGTCCACCCATAGCATCTCTCATGCGAAGCATTTCCTCAGCATAGATCCTCTTCTGATAGCTGTAGTAGTCTGTGGGAGTAAACCCTGATTCTGAAGCCGTGTTCACTTGACGCGCCACTTCTTTAATGTAATCGAAAATCTCATCTTCGCTGTCATTATGTTTTAGGGCGAATGCTATTTCTTCCAGAAGATCACGCTTTGCATCTATGTTGGCTTGAATCTTCGCAAAGTAGTTCGTACTGTCATCGCCAACAAACGTTCCATCCTCAAAAAATGCCCCATCGAGTGAGACGTTGATGCTCTTATAATTTTGCAACTCTCTGGCTACCTGATCCATCATCATCTTGAGATTTCCAGTTTGTGCTGCTTGCTGAATTTGTTCGCGATTTGCTTGCTTAACATAGCCCCCGCCCAACATACCTATGCCTCCGGCTTGATCCTCTCCTAAAGAAAGTGATGGCGAAACAAGTTGTGTGGAACCTGGTCTGATAGCGTAGCCACTGCTAACGGATAGGTGTTCTAATCCTGGCGATCCACCATCCATAAGGGCGGCGGGATTAATCCCGCCGCTTTCGCACGTGACAATTGTTCCATCTGCTTTAACTAATTCCCACTTCATCCAATATCCAACAATGGCTTTATCTCCTACGTTCTTGAGGAGCACTGAGAACAATTTCATTGAGTCTACTACTGGGCTATGTGTTCCCTTTGAAAAAGCCGAAATGTGATTCTGGAAAGAAGGGTCAGTAGAATCTATAAGCTTCAACCCATGTTCCGGGTAATCTTTCACTTTCACCTTTACAGTCACGGCGTTAACCTGTCTACCGAATGGTAAAAATATAATGGGGATCAGTAATGCTACTATGATTGTCAGAATCGCGAAAGTGACTTTTTTCATAACTTGACTCTTCAGCTTAAACTTCTGAATGTTAGATAGGGCGGCCCACAGCAGCCACCCCTATGGAATAAAGAAAACATCCCAGGCCCATCTCCCGGCCTGCGCTCCTCTCGAATCGTATACCTTTGCTCTATAGCGAAAATGATTGCCGTACCGATCGCGCCGGTTGGACAATCTGTAATCGAGGTCTATTCTTGCAATACCTGATGATGAAAGTGCTATCAGCTCATTTGCCTCTGAAATGCCATTATGATTAATGTCCCTCCATAACAGGAGCGAGGAAAAGATTCGATCCCTATAATCTATCATGCCATCAGTATTGCCGCCGTTTTCTGGCTTGTCATATTCAGCTAATGCAAGAAATCCATTCCGATGATCTGAAGGTGGTTGCGATGTGATGTTCCCAAATAGCTCGCTACCGTCATCTATTCTGCCGTTGCCATTGCGATCAAGCACAAGAAATGCGTCATCTGAGCCAGCGGCAGTCCACGACATATGTTCGAGATGGCCTTGGCCTCTGAAATCAAAGTCAACACCATCTGCCACACTCGTGAGATTAAAGCCATTGCCAGCAACATCAATTAATATGGGTGTATCGAAGTGGCATATACAATCATTATCAAGCCAACCCAGTTCATCGGCGCAATTTTGCGCGGCGAAGTCACAATAGACTACACCTCCAGGAGGGTCTGACGGTGGCGGGTCGGTATTAATTGGCGGGAGATAACATGCCTCCGGGTAATAGCTCGGAACGACAGGATTGCTGCTCCCGTCACAGCCCGTATCTGCACGTCCATTACCACGCAATCGTCCAGTATCAGCACACCAGCTAACTGCATTTCCGTATAGACTAACCCCGCCCACTCGGCCCGTTACGCTGACTTCATTAAATACAAGTTGATTCGGGCAATCCAAATCAGCTAACATCCAAAGGAAAATGTATGCTTGACCACTACCGGTTTCTGTACAGTTTCCACTCCCCAAACAAAGAGCCGCAGGATATCCGCCTTCTTCTGTAAGCTGAAAATCTTCACATTCAATGACGGATGTTAATGGCGGGCCACCCTGAGTTGGCGCCACAAGGATCAATATAGCCAATAAAGCTAAGAATTTGTTCAGGTGTTTGCTTCGCAGAAAATCGAGTTTAAGCATGGGCCTACATTCTTTTTCAAAACAAATCGGGCTTTACTTCGGTTAACAGAACAGGATGTTGTTATTGCTAAAGAAGACGGCGCAACAATATCATCTGTAAGTTCCCGTGTTAATTAATGTTATTGAAAATTCAACAAAATATAATTAATAAACCTTGCCAGATCGAGCGCGGTGCCGATGTCATCTTTCAGGCCGCCGGCAATTCCGGCCTCGGCGTCTTTGACGCGGCGGAAGAGACCAACCATCTGGCCATCGGCGTGGATGCGAATCAGAACTGGGTGAAGCCGGGCTTCATTCTGACCAGCATGATGAAGCGTGTGGATAATGCCGTTTATGACACCGTCAAGGATGTCATCGGCAATCAATTCAAGGGTGGCATTCACGAGTTCGGCCTTGAAAGCGACGGCGTCGGCTATGCGCTCGACGATTACAACCGCAACCTGATCCCGCAATCGGTTCTCGACGAAGTCGAGCGCGCCAAGAAAGAGATCATCGCCGGGCGCATCAAAGTCACCGACGCAATGGCCGAGAAGTGAGCGGCAGCCGTGGGCGGTTGCTTATGCACTGAGCAGCCTCACGGCTGAAGGACTGACGGTCAGCGTTGCCGGCGTGGTGCCTGCGAAATCGCCGTCTACGTCAATGGCGAGCGGCTCGCTGGCGGTGATCGAAATGACGCGGGCGCGATGCTCGCTGACTCTGGGATTCTTGAGGTGGCCGCCGCGCCCGATACGCGGCAACTCTTTGATGATGTCCCAGCGCGTCGCGCCGTCGGCAACGATGACATCGAACAGCCCATCATCGAGCCGGGCATGCGGCGCGAGCATCATGCCGCCGCCCGCATACCTGCCGTTAGCCACTACCAGCAAGTTGCTGTCAATCTCCAGTTCACTTTCCTGTCCGAGCTTCACACGCACGCGATGGTTACGATAGCGGTCGAGCGCCCTGAGCGCCGCCAGCGCGTACTTGGCTTGACCCTTGAGCAAACGCGAGCGCCGGCCACGCCAGCGGTTCACCCACATCGCCGTATCACCGCCAAGCCCGAACGAGGCAAGGTTGATGAAGGCTCGCGTATACGGCTGGCCGTCCGTGCCGTTCAAGCTGATCCGCCCTGCGTCTATCATCTTGACCGTCGCGCCGCTGAGGGCGCGAATCGCTTGCACAGGAGTTGCGATGCCGAGCGTTTTGCAAAAGTCGGCGCCGGTGCCTCCCGGCAGGATGCCAATCGCGGCTTCGCTGTTGATCGGTCGCCCTTCGCCGTCAAGAAAGCCGTTCACCACTTCGCTCAACGTGCCGTCGCCGCCGACGGCAACGACTCGTGTGGTGCCGCTGGATAATGCGGCGCGTGTCACTTCGGCGGCTTCGCCGGCGCGCGTTGTCACTTGCTCGCGAATCGTCAAGCCTGCCGCCAGCAACGCGGGCCGCGCCTCGCGCCATGCGCGGAGCGCCGCGCCGCCGCCCGACACAGGGTTAATGATGAACAGGGTTTCCGTCAAAGGGCCAGGTGGAGAGTCAGAGCAGATTTCGATAGCACTTGCTATGTGGCGCAAGCTGTTAGCTTGCGCAATAACTCAGGTTGCCAGCGTCGGCGCCGGCACGTCTTCTTCGCGCTTTTCGATCTTCGCTTCGACGATGCGGTTGCGCTCGGTGCTTACAACCGTCAGCCGCAGGCCGTTGTATTCGATCTGATCGCCGGTCTGAAGCAAGCGACCGGCGCGCGCCATCATGAATCCGGCGACCGTGTGATAGCTGTCGGATTCAGGCAGCCCGAGCTGCATATGCCGGTTGGCATCGCGAATCGATAGCGCGCCGCTGACCTTAAATGTATCCGGGTTTTCCTGTTTGATTTGCTGCGCTACGACTTCATCATGCTCGTCGCGAATGTCGCCGACGATCTCTTCAAGCAGGTCTTCGAGTGTCACTAATCCTTCAACGCCGCCGTGCTCGTCAACCACCATCGCCATGTGCGCGCTCGAACGGCGCAGGCTGCGCAGCGCGTCGTGCAGCCGCACGGTGGTCGGCAGAAAGACCGCCGGGCGGATGATCTCGTCAAAGTTGCCGCCGTGTCGCACCAGCCGGCTCAGGTCTTTGTGCAGCACAATGCCTAAGACATGATCGAGCGAGCCGCGATACACAGGCATGCGCGAGTAGCCGATCTGCTCGAAGTAATCGAGCATCTGCGCCGGCGTCAGCTCGGCGTCGAGCGCCTCGATCTGTGTGCGCGGGTTCATCACGCTCTCGACGGTCGTCTCGGTAAAGTCAAAAACGTTGTTGATCAACTGCCGCTCGTCTTCCAGCACATGGCCGCTCTTCTGAGAGACCGCGATCAGGCCGCGCAGCTCTTCTTCACTGTAGATGCCCGAATGCTCGGCCGTGGCGCGCAGCCCGAGCCAGCGCAGCACGATGATCCCCGAATGGTTCAGCACCCAGATGGGCGCTTTGAACATTTTATAAAAGATACGTATCGGCGCGGCGACGGCGAGGGCAACCGGCTCGGCCTTCTCCAGCGAGATGGCCTTTGGCACCAGCTCACCGAGAACGACGTGCAGGTAAGTGATGGCGATGTAGGCGATGACGATTGACGCGGTGTGCGCCGCGACGGCCGAGTACGAACCGAAGGCGCGCTGAAAGAGGGGGCCGAGAATCTCAGCCATGGTCTCTTCGCCGACCCAGCCGAGCGCCAGGCTTGCGAGCGTCACCCCGAGTTGTGTGGCGGAGATGTAGGCGGTCAGCTTATCAAGGATGCGGATCACCCGCTGCGCGCGCTTGTTGCCCTGGCCGGCCAGCGATGCGATGCGTGAGCGGCGAACGCTGACGAGCGCATACTCGGCGGCGACAAAGAAACCGTTGGTCAGCACCAGCAAGAGCACCAGCGCCAGCCTGATCAGCACCGATGAGAGCGACGACTCCATACTTAGGGAGCATTATAGCAGGCCGCGCCGTCCCCCGAAAACGTCACGCGTCGCCCATCGCCACGGCGGCTCACCTGCGCGGTGCCTTGCCGATAGCGGCGGTCGCAGCAGGGCGCAGACGTTTCAAGCCTTCGATCAAGGGCGGGTAATCGGGCAATTGATCTTTCTTCACGCCCCAGGTCGTGAACAGGTGGCCCAGCATCTTCGGGCTCGTCTGCTTCTCGTCGTAATCGATCAAGGCTTGCGTCGCATCTACCTTGTTCCAACTGGCCGGCAGCACGCGAAAGCCTTTCTCAAGAAAGAAGGCGACCGACGGGTAGGCGTCGCGCAGCTCATAATGCCAGGGGCAGATGATGATGTCTTTGGGAATCAGATCAACCGCGGCGGCGGTGCCGTTCTTTGAGGCTTCCCATTCGCCGAAGTCGTACTTCTGCCCATCAATCAAACGGTCGCCCCACATCAGCATCTCGACGTGACGCCGCTTCACCAGATGCGCGTAGAGATCGTTGACCGCTCGGGCGAAGAGCTGCGCAGGGTCTTTGCCTTTCGTGGACGGCGATTGCTCGGAGCCGAGCAGAAAGACTTCGTCCATGCCGACGTGCAGGGCGTCGGCGTGAAACGCCTCGATGATCTCGTCCATCAAGGCGAAGACAATGCGATTGACTTCAGGATTCAGCGGGTCCCACTCGCGGCAATAGATGCCTTCGTTGTTCGGAAATGCGCCGGGCGTCAAGTCGAGCTTCGGGTAGACGGTCAGCAACGGCAGGGTATCGGCTTTCCACGACTGGTGGCCGAGCGATTGAAACTCAGGGATCAAGCGAATGCCCTGGCGGCGGCAGAGGTCGGCCAGCCGACGCGCCCCAGCCCTGGTGATCGGCGTCGTGCCGCGGCGCAACTCCGGGTGTGATTTGAAGTCGAAATTATAATCAACCTCAAAGACGATGACATTGACGCCCATAGCCTTCAGCTTCGGAATGTTCTGGGCAAACACCTCAAGGTCGGCGTCGCTCGCATAATCGAGCACATGAACAGCGCGCCATTTATCCGGGCGCTTCGGCTCGCGGCCCGGCTTTGTGCCTGCCGTGATTGATGCGGCCAGCGTCAAGACAAGGATGAGAAGGATGAGCAAGAATAACCATCGCGAATGTTTCATTGAAACAACACCCTCCCAAAATTATGAGTGGTTCGCCCAGTTGCTTGCCCGCTCGATGGCGCGCGCCCAATCGCCAAGCAAGCGTTGCCGCTCGTCGGCTTGCATCTGCGGCGCGAAAGAGCGCTCGCATTGCCAGCCTTCGGCGATAGCGGCGGTGTCTTCCCAGAACCCTGTAGCCAGCCCGGCCAGGTAAGCCGCCCCTGCCGCCGTCGTCTCGGTATTCGCAGGCCGCACAACCGGGATGCCCAAAACATCGGCCTGAAATTGCATCAGAAAATCGTTGCGCGCCGCGCCGCCGTCAACTCGCAGCTCGCTCAGCTCGATTCCCGAATCGCTGCGCATGGCGTTCAGCACATCGGCGGTCTGATAAGCGATAGCTTCCAGCGCCGCCCGCGCGATATGTTCGCGGGTCGTGCCGCGCGTCAATCCAACCATCGTGCCGCGCGCGTAGGCGTCCCACTGCGGCGCTCCCAGTCCGACGAACGCCGGCACGAAGTAGACGCCGCCATTGTCGTTCACCTTCAAAGCCATGTCCTGTGTGTCGCCTGCCGAGGTGATGATCTTCAGACCGTCGCGCAGCCATTGGATGGCCGCGCCGGCGATGAAGACGCTGCCTTCGAGCGCGTATTCAAGCGGCTCGTCGCCGAGCTGCCATGCGACGGTCGTGAGCAGGTTGTTCCGCGAGCGCACCAGCTCGTTGCCGGTGTTTAAGAGCATAAAACAGCCGGTGCCGTAAGTGTTCTTCGCCAGACCCGGCGCGATACAGGCTTGCCCGAACAGCGCCGCCTGCTGGTCGCCGGCGTTGCCGGCAATGGGGATCGCTCGGCCAAAGAGCGCCGGGTCCGTTTCGCCAAGCATCTCCGACGATGGCGTGACGTGCGGCAACAACGAGCGTGGCACATTCAGCGTGTCGAGCAAGGCATCGTCCCACTCGCCGCTCTCGATGTTATAGAGCAGCGTGCGGCTGGCGTTTGAAGGGTCTGTGGTGTGAATGCGCCCGCCGGTGAGCTTCCAGATCAGCCACGAATCAACCGTGCCGAATGCCAGCCGGCCTTGCTCGGCCAGCCGCCGCGCGCCCTCAACGTTATCGAGGAGCCATTGCACCTTGGTGCCGGAGAAGTACGCATCAAGCACAAGACCTGTGCGCTCTTGAAAGAGCGGCGCGAGTCCCTCTGCGCGCATGCGGTCACAGATAGGCGCCGTGCGGCGGCATTGCCAGACGATGGCATTATGGATCGGCTCGCCGGTTTCGCGATCCCAGATGATCGTGGTTTCGCGCTGGTTGGTGATGCCGATGGCGGCGATCTGTTCGGCTTTGACCTTCGATTCCAGCAGCACGCGCTCGGCGGCGTTGAGCTGCGAATGCCAGATATCATTCGGGCGATGCTCGACCCAGCCGGGCTGCGGGTAGAGCTGCTCGAACTCTTGCTGGGCGATAGCCTCGGGGCGGCCCTCGCGATTAAATAGAATGGCGCGCGAGCTGGTAGTCCCTTGATCGAGGGCGAGAACGTAATCCTGACTCATTGATGTCTCCTGGGGCGGTTTTGCCTGCGTGAGGGGCTTATCATACCATCGGCTTCGTCTGAGGCGAAGCCGGTGGTAGAGCCTGGGAGCGCCGGCGTCTCGCCCGCATGGCCTCGTAGGCGTGAGAAGGGCAGGCAAGATGCCCGCGCCCCCAGGCGACTGCCAATTGAAAGCCGCTTCTGACGCTTGCCGCTTTTCAAAAATGCTTGCTCGACGGCTTGCCTTTGCGCTTCCTGCCGCGCCGTCCCTCTTCGCCTTTGAGCGAGGCGAGCGGCCACAGACGATACTCAATCGTTGCGAGCCCCGCGCCGACGACGGCTTCGATCACTTCTTCGGCGGGCTTGTAGCAGGGCGCGGCCTCGTCAATCGGCACGTGGCCATTGGCGTTGACGATGATGCCGGCCTCGCGGTACTCGCGGTCAATCTCGCGCTGGTTCAGGCGGCGTGTGGCTTCGCCGCGCGACATTCGGCGGCCCGCGCCGTGATTGACCGAATAGCCGCTCTTGACCGCCCCCTCTTGCGGGCGCAGCACATAGCTCCAATCCTTGTTCGAGCCGGGGATC
The DNA here is from genome assembly GCA_035275065.1 of Blastocatellia bacterium. Taxonomy (NCBI): domain Bacteria; kingdom Pseudomonadati; phylum Acidobacteriota; class Blastocatellia; species Blastocatellia bacterium. The sequence goes on along the minus strand of DATENM010000102.1, from coordinate 110,385 downwards.
AGCACGGGATGACCGGTCGTCTCCCAGATCGTCCCGGCGAGCGCCGGGTGAGCGGCGGGGAAGGCGCGCGTCGCGCCCTTGCGATGCACCCAGACATCGCCGAATTCCGGGTGCGGCTCGCGCTGCACCAGGTTGTGGCTGATCTCGTAGATCAATTCCAGCTCGCCGCCAAAGACATCGCTGAAGGCCCGCGCGATCTGCTCAAAGATGATCAGCCGGTTGAGGATGGCATAGTTGCCGCCTGCCGCGACGGCGTTCAGATAATCGCGATAGTGCGCCGAATCGGGCGTGAAATAGCCGAGATCGATGTCGGTGATGACCCGTGGCTTTTCTTCGCGCGCCATCTCGAAGTAGTTGGTCGCCAGCCCGTGCCCCCAACCCCGCGAGCCTGTGTGCGCCTGAACGAACAGCGTACCGGTCTCTTCGGCGCGTTGCAGCTCGATGAAGTGATTGCCGCCACCCAGCGAGCCGAGTTGCTGCATGCCGCGCTCGGGTCGGCCCTTGCCGCCGAGCGGCGGCTGCCAGTCGTCATCTACCGGCAGGCGGTGGCGCTCGGCGCGGCTGCGGTCAAAGGTCGCGCCGTACTTCTCAACGTAGTACTCGGCGCCGCCGCGCACGAGGTTATTGAACTCGCGCTGGTCGAGATGCTTCAGCCTGACGCTCTTGCCGCCGGCGCCGAACTCGACGCGCTCCATCACGGCGCGATTGAAAGCCAGCCGGCGTTCCGGCGTCGCCGCGTCAACCGGCACATCCGATTTGGCGCTGACCATTCCGCAATTATGCACGAAGACGCCTGCATCAAGAGCAAAGTTGCCATAATCAGGAACGGTTAAGCAGTACACGTCGGCGACGGAATTCAAGGGCTCGACTGAAACGACCTTGTGGTTGTAACCATGTTTGCTGCGACGGTGGTTATGAATGCCAAACCCGCCTCCGCTTACTTCTTCGCCGCAGGCTTCGCAAGCATGCGTGCGATGCGCCACCTCGGATGACTTTGCTCTGCCCGCCGCACTCTTGTTGTAGGCGATAAGGTATGGTTTGCCACGCTCGCCGTTGCGGTTTTCAATCGCAGCCTGCTTTTCGGCCCCCGGATTCTGCTGACGCCACCGCGCGAGATTTGCCGAGCCGCGGGCAGCAAAATAAGCGTAGCCTTCAGCCGTTTGCGCCTTCGCCGAAATTGCCGCTTTTCTTCTCGCTTCAAATTCTGGCGACTGGAAACCAGGATTCCGTTCGGCTATCGATTTGTGGTAACTCATGTGGTCACGATCACCCATGAATTCGAGGTTTTCTAAGCGGTTATCTTCGGGGGTGAAATTCCGATGATGGATGATCGTCTTCTGTCCAGCAAAAGCCGGAATTTTTCCTAACAACCCGGCACGCGCCATAATCCAATGTACCTTCTGATTCAAGCCGGTCGCCGGGTGTCGAACCATGACGTAGCCGTCCTTGTCCGTCCGCTTGTCGAAGGGCATTAACGACATCTGCGGCCTAAGGCATTGCGCCTGAAGATAGGTTCCGTCCCGAAGCATGAAATCATGATCCGGCGTGCAGACGATTTCTCTGCCATTATCGAGCGTGACCTTCACTAGCGGCGCGTTGGTTCGCGTCTTCCTCGCCTTCGCTTTCGCCACGACGACTCGGTGATCGGATGAAAGTGCGTATATGAGAATTTCGCAGCCTGATTCGGCAAGCTCAGCAATCGGATAGCTATTGCCGTCCACAGTCGGCACCAGGGTATCCGCTGTGAAGCAGCCGATATCGTAGCCCACCGGCCCCATCGCGACCGCGCCGCTCGCGGCGTCTGTCAGCAGCACACAGCCGACCGGCACGCCGTAGCCGTAATGCGTGTCGGGCGTGATGATGACACACTTGACGCCGGGGAAACGCGTCGCGTTGACGATCTGGCGATAGATGATCTCTTCGGTCTCGCGAAGCAGTTTCGGCGTCAAAAACAGCCGCACCGGCACATCGCCGGTGTCTTCGGTGTGAAGCGTGTAATATCCTTCGCCATGCCAGCGGGCGAGGTGCTTCCAGTTGTCGGCGTTCTTCAGCCGCTTCGCTTCCTTCAAAGCATGGGCATCTTCATGTTTATTTCCCACAGTGATTTCGTGACTCCTGACGCGGCGCGCTAGAGCATGCTATCGCGCAAGGTGGGTTAGGCTTATGATATTCGTCGCACGATTCATCTTCGCTCGACTGCGGCGCTCAAGGCAAGACGGCCAGTAGAACAACCGGCGTCCAGGGTTGCGCGAAGACAAAGTCGCGTAGATCATAGTCGAAGGCAGAAATGGTGAAATGACATGGGTGAAGATAAACGACATTCGAAGCGGCGCATGATCATCGTCGAAGTGCGGTACGAAGGCGGCGGCTTGCGCGGGCAGACGCGCATCTCGGACATGAGCGAGACCGGCGTTTACGTGGATGTGATGAGCCCGCTGCCGGAAGGCGTACCTCTACAACTCGAATTCCGCCTGCCCGGCGGCCATGAGATTCGAGCCGAGGGAATCGTGGTTCGCAGCGAGCCGCGCATCGGCATGGCCATACGCTTTACACAGATCGCGCCCGAAGACCAGCAACAGATCGCCGAGATCATCACGCGCCAAGAGAGATGAAGGCGGCTGTCGGCCAATGAGCAGACCTTCTGCTGAGCAGACCTTCTGCATCGGAAGCTAGAGTCCGAGCGCAACGCCTTCGCGTCGAGGGTCAGCAACGCCGATGATCGTCCCATCGTCAATGATCTCGACCGCATGAATGCCACCAAAGAACAGGTCCTGCGAGCGCCGTTCATCTACGGGGTCGTCGAGTTCCTGCCGGGCCCGCGCCCGAACATCAGCGGCAATGTCGCCTTCGAAAAAGTAACGATTCTCCTCCCAGTGAATGCGACCCGCGGCAACCGCCGCTTCCAGGTCCAGCCCCTCAAACACCACCTTGCCGATCACCTGCGCCATGGCCGGGAATATCCGCAAGCTGCCCGGCGTCCCCAGCGCCAATCGCGGCCTGCCATTTCGGAAGACGATGGTCGGCGCCATGTTGGCCACCGAGCGCTTATTCGGCCCCACGGAGTTCGGATGACCGGCCTTGCGCTCCATGTCTGAGATGTCGTCGTTGAGCACAATGCCGAAGCCTTCGACCACGACGCCGCTGCCGAAGAAGTGGCCGATGGTCTGGCTCATCGTCACAATCGTGCCTTCGCCGTCAACGACTACGAAGTGTGTGGTGCCGCCTCCCGGCGGCGGAGCCTCTGCGCCTGCACCCGGATTCGACCGGGCGATCCCGACAAGGTCCGGGTCGCCGATCAGCGGGTGCAGCTCTCGAAACGTCGAACGGATCGTCGGCGCCAACCGCACAGGGTCACGGTCATAGCTCAGCAATGTGCGGATGATGCCGGCACCGCCCCGCGAAGGCGCCGCCGTCGTGGCGATCTGGTGTCCGGCGACTTCAGCGATCAAAGGCTGCCGCAGCTTCGCTTCATAAGCGCGCAGGTCGCCTTCTCCCCAGACAGGCCCCGTGGCGTTGACGGCGCGCTGCATCGCGCTGCCAATTTCACCGCCGTAGCACGACTCAAAACCTTGCTCGGCGACGATGCCAAGCGCCCGCGCCAGATCGCTCTGAACAAGGCGCTCGCCAGCCTTATAGCGCGCGCCGTCACGGTAAAAGATTCGCGCGCACTCAGGCGTTGACCGCACGGTGCCTTCAAACAGGGAGGAGCAATACACGAACACTTCGCCGACCGCGAAGCCGTCGCGGGCGAGGCGGATCGCCGGGCTGACCATATCGCTAAGCGGCAGGCGGCCACCAAAACGCTCAAGCGCCAGGCCGAGCATTCGCCCCAGTCCAGGCACGGCAATCGACATCGGCCCGGTCTTCGGCACCCAGGGCAGCATCACGCCTTTCGGATAGATGTATTCTTCCGTCGCCAGCGATGAGAGTTTGCCGCGGCCATCAATCACCACGGTCTCTGTGAGCTGCCCGCGCGGCGCAATCATCATAAAGCCGCCGCCGCCCAGGCTTGAGGCGAAGGGCTCGACGACGCCGAGCGCCAGCGAGACCGCGACAGCGGCCTCCACCGCGTTGCCGCCGTTGGCGAGTATATGGTGGCCAGCCTCCGCCGCAAGCGGGTGAGCCGCGACAATCATTCCTTTGTCAGATCGAGCAACTTTCATGGCGGAGCTTATACTAGCACAAGACCGCAGGGCTGGCGCTGACCATCCGACATCCGACTCGGCGATGACCTCAACGAGACGTGATTCTTGAGGCCGGCGCGCTAGCCCAGGCCCGCTTCAGAATCACAGAGGGGATTATCGGCTGGAAAGCGCGACAGCAGACTCATGGCGATTGAGTAAGGCTCCTCGCCGGTCGAGCAGCCGGCGCTCCACACCTTGATATGCTTCGGTCGCGCGCCTTGTGCCGCCTCTGCCAGCCATCGCGGGTAGACCTGCTGATCGAGAAACTCAAACTGCCGCGGCTCGCGGAAGAAGGCCGTCTCGTTGGTGCAGATCAGGTCGAGCATAATCACTTGCTCGCGCCCGTCGCCGGCTTTCATCTGGCGGTAGTACTCGCCGAAGGAGTTCAGGCCCAGCTCGCGCAGGCGGCGGGCGAGACGCCCGACCAGCAGCGCCTTCTTCATATCGGAAAGGTAGATGCCTGCTTCCTTGAGGACGAAGGCTTGAAAAAGCCCGAACTCGCCATCGCTGATCGGTCGAATGAGGCTTTCGCCGGTGTAATCAACCGAACCGCTCACGGCGCTTGCGCCTCAGCGCCGCCGGCCATGCCTTCAGGCGTATCCGGTAGGAGGTCGCCTTCAGGCGCGGTCGTCTCGATGGCTTCTTCGGCCACCAGCGACGCCGTCGTCAAGTCGGCGCTCGACAACACGCGCTCGATGTCGAGGATGAGCACAAACTTCTTCCCGGCTCGGCCCAGGCCCAGCAGATGATCCGTGCAAACCGGCGTGCCGAATGCCGGCGGCGCTTCGATATCGTTAGGCCGCAGCTCGATCACCTGGCAGACGGCGTCGGCCATCACGCCCATCACAATCGGCTCGCCCTCAAGCTCGACTTCGACGATGACGATGCACGTCCGCCTGGTGAGGCGGCTGTCGCCGAGCCTGAACTTGACCGCCAGATCGATGACCGGGACGACCTTGCCGCGCAGGTTGATGACGCCGCGAATGAACGCGGGAGCCTGCGGCACACGCGTCAGCGTGTCGAATTCGAGAATCTCCTTCACCTTGAGAATGCTGACGGCATACTCTTCTTCAGCGATCAGGAAGGTGAGAAATTGCGTCTGGTCTAATAATTCCATCGCGCCTTGCCTCCTTCCTAGAAATGCCTGAACTCCGGCTCCTCGACCGGCCGCGCCGTGCCGTGGCCGTTACGTTCCGCGCTCGCCCTTGCGAACGCTGATCGAGCGACGGCCTGCGCATGCCCATTGTGGTGGAGGGGCCTGCTCGTCTGCGGCAGCCGGAACGCCGCGTGTGTCGTCTCCTCGATGCGGAAGAAGCTCATCAGGTTGAGCAGCGACTTGGCGTTCTGCTGCTCGACCTCGATGTAGCGCCCGGAGAACTGCCGCTTCTCACTTTCAATCTGCGCCAGCTCCTGTTCCAGACGGCTCTTCTCTTCGCGGACGCGCTTCAGCTCGCCGTCGATCATTAGCAACTGCTGCTCGGCCTGGTCCTTCTCGTCTTTCATCGAGCCGAGCAACTGGCGCAACTTTTCGTTGTCGCCCAGCAGCGCTTGCACGTAGCTGGTCGTGTCGTCGAGCACGCGGTAGACGTAGTTCTTCTGGCCTTGCTTATCATCGCTCATCTCCCCCTCCTTCTTTTCAGGGCGGCCCTGGCGAATCGCCGCGCCCGGTAGTTTGCAAACCAGGCGCGGCAGTGGTGCTGCAACCCATCGGGCTGGGCGCTGTAAGAGGCGAAGGCCGCTAGCGGGTGCCAGGTCTTACAGCCCGAACACCATTTCTCGCCGGCCTCTTGATGCCTGCGGTACTCTTCAGCCGTCATCCCCAGTCGCCCGATGACATCTTTGGGGACCTGTAGTTGTCGAAATCTCACCGCCATAGCTGCCTCACTGGCCGATATAGTTCCTGACCTTGGCGAGCAGCTCGACGGTGTTGATCGGCTTGGTGACATAGTCTGTGCAGCCGTTGGCGAACGCCGTTTCGACGTTCTGCACCTCGCCGCGTGTGGTCACCATAATGATGGGGATCAAGCTGAAGCCGGGAATTTCCTTGATATGCTTGCACGCCTCAAGCCCGTCCATCTTGGGCATCATGACATCCATCAGGATCAGGTCGGGCTGCTCGGCAATCGTCGTGGTAATCGCCTCCTCGCCGTTTTTGGCGGTGACCAGGTCGTAGCTCCTGGTGAGAATCATCTTCTCCATCAGCAGAATCGTTTCCGTATCATCGACGAGCAGAATCTTCTTTCTTGTCATGCGTTTCGTCCTTAACTTTCATTCAGATTGCGGGGGTTCGTCAGGGCCAGGTGATTCGCCGCCAGGGTGAAATGCGTCGCGCCCTTGCGGACGCTTTCCATCAATGCCGTTCGTGAGAGTGGTCGAAAGAAGAGGAATCCCTGAATCAGGGTGACGCCGAGGCGCATCAGGGTTTCGAGCTCCGCCGGAGTTTCGACGCCTTCGGCAACCACCTGCGCGCCCCTTCTGCCTGCGAACAGCATGACGGACTCGATGATGGCCTGCCGGCACGGGTCCGCGTGACAGCCTTTGACGATGTAGCGATCCAGCTTCAGCTTTTCCGGCCCGCAATCGATGACCATCTGGTAATTCGATTGCCCAAAACCGAAGTCATCCAAAGCGATCTTGATCCCGGCCTTTCTTAGCTCGCAGAGCGCGTTCAAGAAGGCCGCCTGATCCCAGTAAGGCGTGTGCTCGACGATCTCGATGGTGATCCTGGGAAGCGCGATGGCGTGTTGTTCGGCAAGCTGCGCGAGGTAGGCCGGGAAGTCCGGGTCTCGCCCAAGCGTCGAGGCATGAACGTTGACGCAGAGATTCTCGGCCAGTGGCAGCATGCCGGCTTCGTACAGTATGGCCGCGACACAGGCGCGGTCTACCAGACTCTCGGCCCGCTTCCTCCGACTATACTCGAAGAGCAGGTTGGCGGCTTCAAGGTTCGTCCCCTTCGGGCCTCTCACCAGACATTCCAGCGCATGCAGCCGCCACCACCCTTCGACGTATTCGAGAATGGGCTGGAACAACACCGTCAGCGCGCCGGGCTCAAGTATCCTGTCCAACAGACAATGGTTCCCCACAAACACTTCCTCATTTATCTCGGCCTGCTCTCATCGAGGGCGAAGACAATTTGCGCCAACTGCGGCAGCGGGATGGGCTTGCGCAGGAAAGCATCAACCCCGCGCCCCATCGCTTCCTCCTCAATTTCCAGAGAACCGTAGGCCGTTAAGATGATGATTTGCGTCCGGGGGCAGCGTTCTCGAACGAAAGCGACTAACTCAATCCCTTCCGCCCCATTAATTCCGGTCAATCGCAAATCGGCAATGACTACCGAGTATTGAATGTTCGCCAATAGTGCTTCCGCCTCTTCAAACTCACTGGCACAATCAACCTCATAGCCATGCATCATGAAGTACTCTTTGATTGCAAAAAGAATTGGCTCTTCGTCGTCTACGACGAGAATTCGGTCAACCATTTAATCTCATTCCCTTGGGCCGATAGCGTGAATCAATTCCCAGGCCGCTGCGAAAGCGCCCGCGCATCGCCGCCGGCAGGCGTTCGCCGTCCTGCGCGGCGACCCCGCATAGCGGCGATGCCGATTGCTGAGCTGGCGGGCGCTTTCGCTGGGCCACACAAATCTCGACGCAAGGCAACTCGACAAAACGTACTCGTCAGCCCCTCTGGCTAGCTCCTAGCTGCCTCGCGCCTGCCCCTACCTGGCAAGCACGATGCCACGTGCGGCCCGTCAAGAAGGGTGTGGTTAAGTGGTATCTCGGACAGGAATTAAGAGGCCGGGTCGGGCAGACGCGGTGCGGCGAGGTCTGAGATTCAGAAACCGATTCTAGAATCTGGATAGGACTAAGCCATACTTTTTGATTTTCTGATAGAGCGAGCTTCTGGGGATGCCCAGTCGGCTTGCCGCCTGATCGACTCGCCCGCGCTCCTCTTCGAGAATGCTTTCGATATACCAGCGTTCCATCTCGTTCAAGGTGAGGTTTGAGCCCTGCGACCAGGCGGAAGAGGAGTGGTCGTCGAAGCGCAGGTCCTTGGCGTCGAGGACGTTCTGATCGCCGAGCAGGACGGCGCGCTCCAGCACGTTGCGCAACTCGCGAATGTTGCCGGGCCAGGAATAGCCTTGCAGCGCCCGCTCGGCCTTCGCCGTTAAATCAAGCTGGCCGCGCCCCAGGTCTGCGGCCAGGCTGCGCAGTAACAGCCTGGCCAGCTCAGGGATGTCTTCGGCGCGGTCCCGCAAGGCCGGCACGACAAGCGGCAGGGTGCTGATGCGAAAGTAGAGGTCGCTACGGAATTTATTCTCTTTCACCAGCCGCGCGACATCCTGGTGCGTCGCGGCGATCAAGCGGATGTCGACGCGGCGGTCGCGCACGTCTCCGAGGCGGCGGAAGGTTTTCTCTTCGAGTACCTTTAAGAGCTTCGGCTGCACTTGCTGATCAACGTCGCCGATCTCGTCGAGGAAGACCGTGCCGCGGTGCGCGACTTCGAGCAGCCCCTGCTTGCTGGCGACGGCGCTGGTGAAGGCGCCCTTCTCATGGCCGAATAGCTCCGTCTCTAAGAAATCACGCGACAGCCCGGCACAGTTCAGATCGACGAAGGCTTCGTCGGCGCGCGGGCTGTGGTTGTGCAGCCAACGCGCCAGCACCCCTTTGCCCGTCCCTGTCTCCCCCTGAATCAAGACCGGGCTTTCCGCCGGCAGAATTTTATTCGCCTGCTCGCCGAGCTGGCGGATGGCGGCGCTGCTGCCGAGAAACGGATCAACGGCCTCGCGGGCCTGCCGGGATTTTCTGGCAAGCTGCTTCTGCCGGTTGCGTGTATTCTCTTCGACACGCTGCAAGAGGACGAGCAGCGTTTGCAGCTCGATGGGCTTGGTGAGCAGGTGCTCGGCGCCGACTTTGATGGCCTGGATGGCCAATTCAATGGAACCGTGGGCGGTCAGAATAATGATGGGGACGGTGGGGTCCAGGGCTTTCAGACGCGGCAGCAGCTCGATGGCGTTGCCATCAGGAAACAGGTAATCAGTGAAAACGGTATCGGGCGAAGCCGCTTGAAAGGCCGCCAGAGCGCTCTGGCAGCTATCGGCTTCCTCGACTTCATAGCCTTTGATTTCCAGGAAATTGCGAATGCCAAAGCGCACTCCCGCTTCGTCGTCAACGACCAGCACTTTGGTTCTCGGCATAAGCCAATCTCCTTTCCGGGTTGCGGGGGGTAATGCCTATGAAATGATTGTCGCACTGGCGGATGATGGCTCGATGCCTTGAAACCGCAACTCCACGACTGCGCCGCCCTCGGCGCGGGTCCTTGCCGAAACCTGACCGCCGTGTTCTTCCATGATGCGGCGAACAATGGACAGGCCGATGCCCGTGCCGCCGCGCCGGCGTGTGAAAAATGGCTCGAATATTTTCGGCAGCTCTTCGGTGCGGAACCCCGGCCCGCTGTCGCTGACGCGACAGTCGATCCAGCAGGCGCCGCCCCAACTGACTTGCTCCGCCTCAACGGTGACGACGGCGTCTGCCGCCGAATGCTGGACGGCATTCTCGATGACATTCTGAAAAGCCTGTGCCAGGCGTCGGCGGTCCATCATGACCGGAGCGAGGTCAACGCCGACGCGGTTGACGATCTTGACCTGCGAGCGCCGGGCCAGCGCCTGGCAGGAGCGAACGGCCTTGGCGACGACTTCGCCGATTGGGCCTTGTGAGAGGTCCAGCTTGAAAGGCTTGCCATATTCCAGAAGGTCGCGCATCAGATCATTCAGGCGCTTGAGCTCGCCGCGCAGGATGTTGACGTATTGCCGATACTCCGGCTGCTCGCCGAAGCGCGCCTCGAAGGCATCGAGCGTCGCCGAGATGCTGAACAGAGGATTGCGCACTTCGTGAGCGACACCGGCGACGAGCGTGCCCATCGCCGACATGGTTTCGCTGCGGCGGAGCGACTCTTGCAGCTTGACCATTCCAGTGATTTCGCGGGCGGCAATGATAATGCGGTCGTCGGCGTCCTCGCCCGCCAGCATGTTGGCGGTAATGTACCAGGCGGTTCCGTGCGACTCGTCCTGGACTTGCGCCGAGACCGTGCGGCGGTGTTCGTGGATGCGACGGACGAGCGCCGCCGATTCTTGCCAGGGCTGGCCGCCGCCGAGGGAGGTGGTGGCCTTGCCGATGACCTCGTCATAGTTCAGTCCCGACAGCTCTTTCGCCGCCCGATTGAGTCTGACGATCCGGCCTTCCAGGTCGAGAATCAACAGGGAGGTGTCAACGGAATCGAAAGTCCGCCGCCACTCCTTCGCCGACCTGTGGATGGCCTCTTGAAGCTGCGCCTGTTTCTCTTCAGCCTGCTTGCGCTCGGTGACGTCGTTGACCACGCCAAGCAGGCATGGGTCGTTGTCAAGCTCGATGATCTCTGCCGACAGCATCATGACCCGCTCCTCGCCATTCTTCATTCGACAGCTCATTTCCACATCGCGTAAATATCTCTGCGTTTGAATCCTCTCGGCCAGCGCCGCCCGCCTGGTGGGAGTTTCCGACAGTCCGAGCTCGAACCCAGTCCGTCCGATGATTTCCTGGCGGCTATAGCCGGTGGCGCGCAGGAGCGCTTCATTGACCTCGATGAAGCGGCCCTCCGCCAGCGTGGCGATACACATCGGATTCGGGCTGGCCTTGAAGGCTTTCGAGAAGCGTTCTTCGGTGGAGCGTAATTGCTCTTCGACGCGCTTGCGCTCGGCCAGCTCGTCGCGCGCCCGGCGCAGCGCTTGATTCAGGCTCGACATCCACAGGCTCAACAGGACGGCGGCTAGAAAAGTCCAGACCCCCTGCTCGACCATCAGCTCGACAAGCGTGTATGAGGCAGGATGACGGGGCAGTAGGTTGCGAGATATGGCGTAGACAACCAGCGCGTTCTCTACCAGACTCAGGGCGGCGAAAAGGAATGCCATACGCCCCCCAAGCAACAGGCCCGTAATCATTACCCTGACGGTGATCGCTGCGATGTTGTCGGGCTGAAGCCATGAAACCCCACCCCACACCAACATCTGGATCATCCACATGGTGACGACGAAAAAAACGCAGGCGGCGCGGACATGGCCCTTCCGCAATAGCACCCAGGCCCCGATGATCATCGGGTAGCGCATCAAGGCGCGCAGCGGACTCTCTGCGGGTAAGAAGATCGGTTGCGCGATCAGGTAGAGGTTGATCACGATAAAGCTAGCTAGCAGGATAGTGTTAAGAAAGGCTGCCTTGCGTGTCTTCTCGTCGTCGTCCGCAAAGACAGGGGGGGCTAGAAACTTGCGGATTGAGGCAATCATTTTCGGCCGTTCCTTCAGGGATGTTCTTCCCTTTATTGCGTCGCTACCTGTGAAGAGCCACCAACTTGCTTGAGGGAATAACGAGCGACGGCAGGCAGGAGCAATATTGGGCGACGCCATTATTCCAGCATGCTCTCAGGGATTGCAAGGCGAAAGCGTGGACAAAGAAAAAGCGGAAGCCTTGTGAGCTTCCGCTTTTCTTTAAGAGTTGAGAGTCGGGGCGATAGGATTTGAACCTACGACCTCTCGGTCCCGAACCGAGCGCTCTACCAGGCTGAGCCACGCCCCGTTTTGGCAGACCAGTATATTACCTGCCCGTTTGCTGAATTGTCAAAGCGGCTTTTCTCAACCGCTTCAACTGGTCAGGCTCTCTTCCGCGGCGATCAGCGAAGGGACCTCCAGCGCCTCGGGTAAGATGTCGCGCCAGGCCGCTTCGATCTCTGCGACCGGACGATTAATGACCGTTTCGCCGTTGACCGCGAGCCGCAGGCGCTCGCCGCCCGTGCGACCGATCACCGCTGCCGCAATCTGCTGCTCGCCGGCGATCTCCAGAATCGCTTCGACATTCGTATCCGGCGCGGACAGAACGATGCGCGATGGCGTTTCGGCGAATAACAGCGCTGCCTGTGAGAGCTCGCCTTCGAGGTTTACCGCAAAGCCGACCGCAGGCTTGCGATAACTCGAAAAAGCGCACTCCGCAAGCGCCACGCTTAGCCCGCCGTCCGCGCAGTCGTGCGCCGATTCAATCAGGCCGGCTTGAATCACCTTCAGGCAAGCGCGCTGGACGCGGCGCTCCAGATCGAGGTCAAGAGTCGGGACGCGACCTTGCAACTCGCCGCGCGTCACCAGCGCGTATTCACTGGCGCCGAGATCATCAGCCGTCGCGCCCAACAGGATGATGGCCCGGTCATCGTTCCGAAACCATTGCGTCGTCACCTGTCGAGCGTCTTCGATGACCCCCACCATCCCGATCACCGGCGTCGGATGGATGCCGCGCCCGTCGGTTTCGTTATAGAAACTGACGTTGCCGCCGGTCACAGGTGTTTCAAAGGCCCGGCAGGCTTCGCTCATGCCTTCGATGACTTCGCTGAATTGCCACATCACCTCCGGGCGTTCGGGCGAGGCAAAGTTCAAACAGTTGGTCAGCGCCAGCGGGCGCGCGCCGCTCACCGTCAAGTTGCGGCAGGCTTCGGCGATCACCAGCCGCGCGCCGGCGCGCGGCTCAACCGCGCAGTAACGCGCGTTCGAATCGAGCGTCATCGCCAGCATACGGCGCTTTTCCTTAATGCGAATCACCGCCGCGTCCGAGCCCGGCGCGACTACTGTATTGGTCCTCACCATGTGATCGTACTGGCGATAGACCCACTCTTTCGAGGCGATGGTCGGCTGTGCAATCAGCCGTATGAAAGTGGCCTCCAGCTCGGCGGCCGACTGCTCGACCTGTGTGACCTCTACCGGCGCGGGCGCGTCGGGCTGCTTGATCGGCCGATGATAGACCGGCGCTTCATCCGTCAGCGCCGTGTTCGGGATGTCTGCGACCACTCGCTCGCCGTGCTTGATCCGCAGGTGGCCGTCATCCGTGACCCGGCCGATGACCACGGCGTCTAGCTCCCACTTGCGGAAGATATCAATGACTTCGCGCTCGCGTCCGCGGTCAGCGACAATCAGCATGCGCTCTTGCGATTCCGACAGCATGATTTCATAAGCCGTCATGCCGGTCTCGCGTTGCGGCACCAGCTCGATATTGATCTCAATGCCATTGCCGGCGCGCGCCCCCATCTCGCTTGACGAGCTAGTCAATCCGGCAGCGCCCATATCCTGTATGCCGACGATGGCGCCGGCCTTCATCGCTTCGAGGCAGGCTTCGAGCAAGAGCTTTTCGAGAAACGGATCGCCAACCTGCACGGTCGGGCGCTTGGATTGGGCCTCTTCGCCGAACTCTTCGCTGGCCATCGTCGCGCCGTGAATGCCGTCGCGCCCGGTCTTGGCGCCGACATACATCACCGGGTTGCCAACACCGGCGGCGCGGCCATAAAAGATCTGCTCTTTGCGCATCAGGCCGAGCGTGAAGGCATTGACCAGCGGGTTGCGCGAATAGCAATCCGCGAAGCGCACTTCGCCGCCGATGGTCGGCACGCCGAAAGCGTTGCCATAATCGCCGATGCCTTTGACGACGCCCGCCACAATCGAGCGGTTGCGCGCCGTCACGGCCTCCGCTTCATCGCCTGCCGCATCGCTAGCCGCGAGCGGCCCGAAGTGCAGCGAATTCATGGCCGCAAGCGGGCGCGCGCCCATCGTGAAGACATCGCGCAGAATGCCGCCCACGCCGGTCGCCGCGCCCTGGTAAGGCTCGATGAATGACGGGTGGTTGTGCGATTCGATCTTGAAGGCGGCGGCCAGCCCCCCGCCAATGTCAATGACCCCGGCGTTTTCGCCCGGCCCTTGCAGCACCCCTTCGCCCGTGGTCGGCAAACGCTTCAGATGAATGCGCGATGATTTGTAGGAGCAATGCTCTGACCACATCACCGAAAAGATGCCAAGCTCGGTAAACGTCGGCGCCCGTCCCAGCAATTCGATGACCCGTTTGTATTCGTCGTCGGTGAGCCCGTGACTGCGAATGATTTCAGGGGTAATGACTGGTTCCTTCATACGATATGCCCGGCTCGTCAAGCGGGGTTGGAAAAGTGACGGTCAGTCTACCCGACCGCTGCCGCTTAATCAAGCCGACCCCATGCGATGGGCTATCCTCTGTCTCAGGTGATGGCGGCAGACAAGGCGGGCGGCCCGTCCTTGCGCAAGCGAAAGGCGTTCACGTAAGCTAATCACGAGTTATGCAAGAAGCGACCTGTAACCGTTGCGGCGCGAGTGTGATTTTATCGGCAAAGTTCTGTCGTCAGTGCGGCAACCGTCTCGACGAATCCGAGATGACGACGCGGTCGCTCGACGCGCCGGGTGCCGAGCCGCCGCCCTTCGATCACCCGACGCGGCCGGCTAACGCCGGCTTCACTTCGCCGACCTATCCGCCGGCGGTCGTTCCGCCGGTGATCGGCAGCGCGCCGCCGTCGAACAACCGGACGGCGTTGATGGTGATACTCGGCATCCTGATGGCCTTGCTGATCGGCGGCGGCGTCATTGCCTTCGTGGTCTTCGACAGCTTCTCGCGTCCGCCCTTGCCTCCACCCTCGCAGCCCCCGCCCGTGGCCTCAAGTCCTGGGCCGCCACCGCCGGCGGGTGGCATCATCCCGCATCCGCCCACTCCCGCGCCGCCGCCTCCACCACCGGGCAGTGTGAAGACGACGCTCGACGCCTCGCTGATTTATCCCGGCGCCGAGGTCGCGATGGAAGTCGCCAGCCCCGACGGCGGCGTGACGCAACTACACACCGCCGACGATATAGATAAGGTTGTGGATTGGTACGTTGAAAAGATTAAACCGAAAAAGCATGTCAATATGCCGGGCGGCGTACTCCTCGACGGCGAACCGACCAAGGTATTGATCATGTCCACCGGCGATGGCACCAGCATTCAGGTGATACGCAAGGGCAAAGATAGCGACTAGGCCGCAGTCTTTAGGACGCCTTTGCTACCTCGGCCAGTGTGTCGGCGAGTGAAAAGAAGATAATCCGCCCGTCTTGACTGCCAAGCAGCATGTCGCTGGCGCGCTCCGGGTGCGGCATCAAGCCGAGCACGTTACGCTCGCGGTTGCAGATGCCGGCGATGTGGTCGAGCGAGCCGTTCGGGTTGCTCGCGCGGTTCGTCCGGCCCTGCCCGTCCGAGTAGCGAAAGATGATGCGGTTGTCGCGTTGCAGCTCGGCGAGCGTCGCGGCGTCGCAGTAATAGTTGCCATCACCGTGAGCAATCGGCACCGATAGCACCTGCCCCGTCTGGCAATGGCCGGTGAACGGCGTGTCCGTGGTTTCGACGCGCATGTTGACGTGACCGCAGATGAACTTCAGGTTGGCGTTGCGCAGCAGCGCCCCCGGCAATAGGCCGGCTTCGCAGAGAATCTGAAAGCCGTTGCAGATGCCCATCACCAGCCCGCCGCGCGAGGCGAACTCTTTGACCGCGCCCATAACGGGGCTGAAGCGAGCAATGGCGCCAGTGCGCAGATAATCGCCGTAAGAAAAGCCGCCCGGCAGGATCACCGCATCGCAGCCGTTGAGCGTGCTTTGCCGATGCCAGATGAAGTCTACAGGCTGGCCGACGACTTTGCTGAGGACGTGATAAGTGTCGTGGTCGCAATTGGAACCCGGAAACACGACGACGCCGAATTTCATCGCTCTCAATCCCTTCCGTGATGATCTGGAGGCTGTACCGTTATCTAGACTTGCCTGGTAAGCCACATTATCTCACGAAGCGGATTCCGAATCTAGCTCGACGCGATAGTCTTCGATGACCGGGTTGGCGAGCACATCATGCGCCATGCGCTCGACGGCGGTGCGGGCGTCTTCGACCGATAGCGACTGGTCAAGCATCACTTCAAAGTATTTGCCCTGACGCACGTCGGCGATGCCGCGATAGCCAATCGTTTCGACAGCGTGATGAATCGCTTTGCCCTGCGGGTCGAGCACGCTCGGTTTCAAAGTGACGTAGATTTTGGCTTTCATAATTCCAGGAGTCAGGAGTCGGGAGCCAGGGGTCAGAATAAAAGCGGCGGCGGTTGCCGCCTTCCTTGTTCATTCCGACTTCTGGTTCCTGACTCCTGACTTCTCTCCTCCAAAAACTCTTTCGAAAATCTTATCCACATTGCGGAGATGGTGGCGCAGGTCGAAGAGCGCGTCGAGGTCCGCGGGTGATATGCGTTCGGTGACCTGCGGGTTGTGCATCACCAGCTCGCGGAAGTTGGCGCCTTCGTCCCAGACGCGCATCGCCATCGGCTGGACGACTGTGTAAGCCTCCTCGCGCGTCAGACCGCTGGCCGTGAGCGCCAGCAGCAAGCGCCCGCTCGCCGTCACACCGCCCAGCGATTCGACCGTCTCGCGCATTCGTCGGGCGTTGACTATCAGCCCGTCAATCAACCAGATGGTTTTCTGCAACAGGTAGTCGGTGAGGATGCACGAGTCGGGCAGGATGACGCGCTCGACCGACGAGTGCGAGATGTCGCGTTCATGCCAGAGGGCGATGTTTTCAAACGCCGCTTGCGCATTGCCGCGCACGACACGGGCCAGTCCGCAAATCTGTTCCGAAGTGACCGGGTTGCGCTTATGCGGCATGGCCGACGAGCCTTTCTGGCCGGCGGAAAACGGCTCCTGAGCTTCGCGCACTTCGGTGCGTTGCAGGTGGCGAACTTCAAGCGCGATCTTTTCAAGCGACGCCGTGATGATGGCCAGCACGGAATGAAACTCGGCGTGGCGGTCGCGCTGAATGACCTGAGTAGAAATCGGCGCGGCCTTTAATCCAAGCTTCTGACAAACGCGCTCTTCGACTTCGGGGTCGAGGTGCGCAAAGGTGCCGACCGCGCCGCTGATCTTGCCGACGCTGACGGTGTCGCGCGCTCGCCGCAAGCGTACTTTATTGCGCTCGTTGTCGGCGTAATAAAGCGCCAGCACCAGCCCGAAGGTCGTCACTTCGGCATGGACGCCGTGCGTGCGGCCCATCATTACCGTGTCTTTGTGCTCGAAGGCGCGGCGGCGCAGGGCGTCGCCCAATCGGTCGAGGTCTTTCAACAGAAGGTCGGCGGCCTCGCGCATCAGCAGCGCGTTGGCCGTGTCAACGACGTCTGAAGATGTCAGGCCGAAGTGAACGAAGCGCGATTCGGGGCCGATGTTCTCCGCGAGCGCCGTCGTGAAGGCAATCACATCGTGGCGCGTGGTGCGCTCGATCTCGGTGATGCGCGCGACGTCGAAGCGTGCTTTCTGCTTGATGACTTCGACGGCGTCGGCAGGGATGGTGCCCATCTCTGCGTGAACCTCGCAGGCGGCGATCTCCACGTCGAGCCATTTCTGAAAGCGATTCTGCTCCGTCCAGATCGCGCCCATTTCGGGCAGTGTGTAGCGTTCAATCATAAGAGTCAGGAGTCAGGAGTCAGGAGTCAGGAGTCAGAATAAATAAGGAAGGGGAGTCTAAAAGATAGAATAAAAGCGGCGGACAAGCGTACTGGCTGCCGCCGACTTCCTCTTCCATTCTGACTCCTGACTCCTGACTCCTGACTTCTTCTTTTCATAGCTCGAACCACTGGGTTGCGCGGTCGTGTTGCGCGACCGTGATGCGGCGCTCGGCCTCCGGGTAAAACGACGGGCCGCGCGCTTCTAATGCTTGCAAGGCCGACAGCCGCGCCAGCTCCGGGTGATTGCATTGCCGCGACAGGTGCGCCAGTACAATATGCGCGGCGCGGCCGTCAAAATCTTCTTTCATCCAGCGCGCCATCTCGTCGTTCGACAGATGGCCGGTGTTGCTGGCAATGCGTTGCTTGAGCGGCCAAGGATACGGCCCGACCTTCAGCATGTCGCGGTCGTGGTTCGCTTCGATCATCACGAAGTCGCAGCCGCGCAAGCGTTCGGCAACCAGTTGCGTGATGTAGCCGAGGTCGGTGACGATGCCGACCTTGATGCCTTCGGCCTGAACCGTAAAGGCGAAGGTGTCTATGCCGTCGTGCGGGATTGTGAACGGGTGGAATTCGAGGCTGCCGATCTGGAAGTCCTGACTTGACGAGATCGCTTCGCCCCAATGAATGCCGTCGCCGGCGGCAGGGAAGTGGCACTCTTCGCGCGTCGCCTGCGAGATAAAGACCGGCGCGCTAATCGTCTTTGACATCACCCGCACGCCTTTGACGTGATCGGCATGCTCGTGGGTGACGACAATGCCTGAGAGCCGCGCCAGATCAATGCCGGCTTCGCTCATGCGCCGCGCCGTTTCCTTGGCCGACAACCCGACGTCAACGAGCACGCCTGTCTCGCCCGCTTCAATAAAAAGCGCGTTGCCGGAACTGCCGCTGCCTAAGACGATGAGTCTCATGGATTAGTAAGCAGGAAGCAGAAAGTCCTTCCCCGTCCCGTAGGGACGCAATGTTTATAGTTACAGAGATCAATAGAAACCAAGCCCCGTAGGGGCGCAATGGCGACATTCCGCTCCTGTCGGAGCTTGAGAATTAAACGAGCCGGCTGACTATAAACATTGCGCTCCTAACGGAGCTTCTGGCTGCTTCTACTGCATGATGTCTAATGATTCGATCTGGCCGATAGCTGTGACCGCCATCTCGTCGCCGAAGATCGTCTGCGCCATGCGTTGCACGTCATCCGCGGTCACGCGATCAATGCGTTCGAGAATTTCGTCGAGCGTGAACTGGCGGCCATAGAAAATCTCCTGCCGCGCCAGATTGCTCATGCGTGCC
This sequence comes from Blastocatellia bacterium, assembly GCA_035275065.1. NCBI lineage: Bacteria > Pseudomonadati > Acidobacteriota > Blastocatellia > Blastocatellia bacterium. The sequence goes on along the minus strand of DATENM010000102.1, from coordinate 91,561 downwards.
GAACTGCTTTCCAGCCCCAGCATGATCGACACTTTGAGCTGATCCTTGGCGCGCTGCAACTCGGCGTCGGAGACCGCTTCGACTTTGAGCCGGTCGAATTCCGCATTGCTCAAACGGATGACATCATCGATCTGCTCAGGCGAGGTCGCCGCGTAAACCGACAGGTAGCCGGCGTCCGTGTAGGCGTTAACGCCTGAGAAAACCGCATAGGCCAACCCGTTGTCTTCGCGAATGGTTTGAAACAGCCGCGAGCTCATGCCGCCGCCGAGGATGACATTCAGCGTATGCACGGCGTAACGATCCTTGGACATCATTGGCGGACAGGGCGTCCCCATCATCAGGTGCGCCTGCTCCAGGTCTTTGCTGATGATAACGCGCGAGGACGCATGCGTTGGCGCCGACGAGATCAGATCAACAGGCCGGTCAACCAAGCCGCCAAGGTAGCGCTCGACCATTTCGACAAAGGCCCCGTGCTCGACGTTGCCGGCGGCAGCGATGACCAGGTTGCGCGGCGTATAGACGTTTTGAAAGTAAGCGGCAACCCGCTCGTGATCGAAGGTCGCCAGCGTCTTTGCTGTCCCAAGGATTGAGCGGCCCAGCGGGTGGTCCGGCCAGAAGTTGGCGACGAAGACTTCGTGGACGAGATCGTCGGGGGTGTCTTCGACCATCTTGATCTCTTCCATCACGACGTTGCGCTCGCGGTCAAGCTCGCTGTTGTCAAACAGCGGCGCGGTCACGAGATCAGCAATCAGATCGAAGGCGCGCGACAGGTGCTCGTCGAGGACTTTGACGTAGTAAGCGGCGACCTCGCGGCTGGTGAAGGCGTCAACGTGACCGCCGATGGCGTCGCTTTCGACCGCGATTTCGCGCGAGGTGCGGTTGCGCGTGCCTTTGAAAAGCGTGTGCTCGATGAAGTGCGAAATGCCATTGAGCGGCGCGCTTTCGTGACGCGAGCCCGAGCGCACCCAGATGCCGACGGAAGCCGAGCGCACATGATTCATCTGTTCGCTGATGACGGTGAGCCCGTTTTTGAGGACGGTCTTTTCGATGGCGCTGGTTTGTTCGATCATCATTGCTCCCAGAGGCGAATCGTATCACGCGCCTTTAAGCAGGCGCAAACAACCCTCTGCGGAGAAGGGGCCAGGGATTAGGGGGCTAGGGGCTGGGGACTAGGAAATAGGGGTTAGAGGCTAGTAGAGAAAGGCGCGAAGCGCTTCCGTTTCCCCCTAGCCCCTGGCCCCTATTCATAATTCTCGTTGCTGTTCACCGGGTTTACTTTCGGTGGGGTGCGATCTTTACGGCGGTTGGCGTTCTGCGGCGCGTCGGGCGACTGCACAGGCTCGACCGCGGGCGGCTCGGCGCGACGGCGGCGATTGGCGTTAGCGTTGGGGGTCTCCTCTGGTTTCTGCGCGGCTTCCTCTTCATCCGCGTCAGCCTCGTTGTGGTTCGCCGAGGCGTGATGCCGGTTGGCATTCGCCGGGGCTTCGCCCGCTGGTCGCTCTTCAGTTGGCGGCGCCACACCTGCCGACGCACTGCTGCTGGGCGCCGGCGCGTTGATGTTCGCCGGCACTTCTCGGCCAAGCGAGGCCAGCGCGGTGCGCGTCTGTGCGGCGATGTCATCCGCCTTCTGACGATAACCCTCGGCGCGCTGCGTCACCTGCGGATCGTTGTTGTTGGCCTGTGCATAGACTTTTAACTCGCCCTGCCATTCGCGCAGGTTCGATGAGTAGGTGCGGAGCGGATGATCTTTCGGCAGCAGTTCGACCAGCGCCAGCGCCGTGGTCACCGACTGCTGCGCGTCAATGATCGCTTCGCGCGTCGTCGTCGCGCCGAACCAGCGATTGCCGAAGACGAGATAGGCCGCGATGCCCGCAGCGATCAACACACCGATAACTGCTACCCAGATGACCGTCGAGCTGCGATGGTCACGGGTCGCGACCACGTAGGGCGTGCCCGGATAACGATCCGGGCGAACGTAAACGTCTGCCGCGACGCCTGCCGGCGGTGTGTTGACGCGCCCATCAACGGGCGTGTCTATGCGGCTGAGGGCTGCCGGGCGCGGGCGCACGACAGTGGCTTCATCGTCCCCGTCGACGGCAGCGGTCGTCGCCGCCGGGGGCTCATTGCCGAGCGGGACTTGAATGCGCGAGAAGGCGCCGCCGCGGTTGCCTGTGGCACGCACCGGCTGTCCGAGTTGCGCCGCTTCTTCAAACATGCGTGCAAACTCGCCGGCGCTTTGCGGGCGGCGGTCGGGGTCTTTTTCGAGCGCCTGCATGACGACAGCTTCAACCGCCGCCGGGATGTCTGGGCGCTGCGCCCGCAATGGTTCGGGAGGCTCTGTCACATGCGCCACCAGCAGGCGCGTGGACGAATCCCACTTGAAGGGCGTCGAGCCGGCGAGCATCTCATAAAGCACGACACCCAGCGAGTAGATGTCGCTGCGCGCATCAACCGGGTGCTCTTCGCATTGCTCCGGCGACATATAGCGCGGCGTGCCGACAAGGACGTTGTCGCCGGTCAACGCGACGCGGCGATTCAAGTCCTCGCGAATCTTGGCGACGCCGAAGTCAACGACCTCGACCCAGTCAGAGTTGCCGTAATCGCCGATGATGATGTTGTCGGGCTTGATGTCGCGATGAATGACGCCCACGGCGTGCGCGGCGTCAAGCGCGCCACAGATTTGCCGGAGGATGTTGGAGGCGCGGTCGAGCGACAGCGCGCCCTGTTGCCGAATCAACTCGCCGAGCGTGATGCCGTTGACATACTCCATGACGATGAACGGCGTATTGCCTTCGCCGATGCCATAATCCATGACGTTGATGGCGTTGGGATGATGGATGCGCGAGGCGGCGCGCGCCTCCTGCTCGAAGCGCTGACTGAGCGCCGTGTCGGCGGCGAGAGGCGGCTTGAGAATTTTGACAGCGACCTGCTTGCCCATCTGCATGTGAGTGGCGCGGTACACATAACACATGCCGCCGGAGCCGAGCAGCGCTTCGAGGCGATACTTATCTTCGAGAGTTCTGCCGACGAGCGCCATGCCATCGTTGGCTGCCAAATCCACCGTTTCGTTATTCGTACTCATCTCACACCCCATTATTCATACTCATCTCACACCCCAGGGAATCTTGGATTCTCGATTTTCATGGCAGGAGATGCGCTTCGCGCGGCAATTTTGGATGTTCCGACTCTGTATACGCATAGCTACACAACTCCACCAACAGAGCAGTCGAACCTGACCGCTCACCGTTTAACTATGCAATCCAAAATCCAAAATCGCCGGCGCGTCGCGCTAAACCATGAAAACCCGAAATCTTTACATGAACTCAGTCAGGTTGTATTTGCGGATTTTGCTGTAAAGGCGCGGACGGTAAATGCCGAGCATGTTGGCCGCCGCCTGCTTGTTGCCTTTAGTCCGCTTCAAGGTTTGGAAGATCACCTCGCGCTCGATATCTTCCAACTTCATATCCGCGGGCACGTGGAAATCGTTGTTGTGCGCGGCACTCATGGTCGGCGTTTCCATCGCCGTAAACGGCAGATCGGTCGGCTCAATCGCATCGCCTTTTGACAGTAAGACAGCGCGCTCGATGGCCGATTCTAATTCACGCACGTTGCCCGGCCAGTGATAGTTGTACATCGCCGACACGGCGGGCTGCGAGAAGCTGCGCACAGGCTTCGCGTACTTATCGGCGAAGAGGTTGAGAAAATGGTCGGCGAGCAACTGTACGTCTTCGGCGCGCTCCTTGAGCGGCGGCACTTCGATGGTGATCGTCGAGATGCGGTAGTAGAGGTCTTCGCGCAAGGCGCCGCTGCGCACCGCTTCGGGCGGATTGCGGTTCGTCGAACAGACCAGCCGGAAGTCCACCTCGACGGGGCGCTCGCTGCCGAGGCGATAAAAGACGCGCTCCTGAAGGGCACGCAATAGCTTCGGCTGCAATTCGAGCGGCATCTCGGCGATTTCGTCCAACAGCAGCGAGCCGCCATTAGCGCGCGCGATCAAGCCCTCTTTGTCGCGCGCCGCGCCGGTAAACGCGCCCTTGGTGTGGCCGAATAGCTCGCTCTCGATCAACTCCTTCGGCAGCGCCGCGCAATTAACTTTGACGAACGGCCCCTTGGCGCGGTGCGAGTTATAGTGGATGGCGTTGGCGATCAACTCCTTGCCGGTCCCCGATTCGCCGACGATCAGAATGTTGGCGTCGCTCTTGGCGACCGCCTCGATCATCTCGAAGATGTTCTGCATCTGTTTCGAGCGCCCGACAATGTCGCTATAGGTGGTGCGTTGCTGCAAGGTGCGGCGCAACTGGTCGCTCTGCTCAATCAGCGTCTTGCGCTCCAGGGCGCGCTCGATCAGCACTTGCAGGGCGTCGAACTCAAAAGGCTTTTCGACGAAATGGAAGGCCCCCGCCTTGGTGGCATCAACGGCGTTGGCCACCGAGCCGTAGCCGCTGATGATAATCACTTCGATGGACTCGCGCATTTCGCGCAGCCTGCGAGTCACGTCTGTGCCGGACATATCGGGGAGTTGCAGGTCGCACAGCACCAGGTCGAATTCGCCGTTTTCAAACAGCGCGATCCCTTCCTGGCCGTTGCGCGCCGTCGTGCAGCTATAACCTGATTGCGTCAGGTTTAATCGGAGCGAATCGAGAATCGGCTCCTCGTCATCAATGACCAGAATGTTGCCTCGTGTCTTCACTGGGTTTCACCTCTGCGAATTTTGGCTAGGTAATCGTTCAGCCCGTTGATCCCGGCGAGCATCTTCTCGACCGTCTGGCGCTCGTCGCCTTCGGGCAGTTTCCGTGTCAGAAAGGTGGCATAGAGTTTCATCGCGCCGATGGCGTTCTTGATCTCGTGCCACTGCTTGCGATAAACCACCGCGTCGCCTTCTTCCAGATGCGTGCCGGCGCGCTGATTGGCCGGCGTCAGCGTCAAGGCGAAGCCGTACAACTCTTCATCGCAGGTCAGCGACTCCAAGCGCAGGTGCAACACTTCAGCGCCGTTTTCGACCTGCTGCTCGGCGAAGTAATCGCCGGCGCGTCGCCCTTGCCCGAGATGATTCGTCAGCCATCGGGTGATGGCTGAACTTTCGCCGAAGACCTCAGTAAAGTGCTTGTGGCCGACCGGCGAGCAGACGATAAGCGATTTCGGCGCGTTCGCCGAAATCGCAAGAATTCTGCCCGCGGCATCGCAGACTACAAGTGTCGGGTCGCTCAGGCGGGGGACGTCACTAAAATCGTGTGCGGTCATATCTATCAATCCAATCGGTTTCGCCAATCAACAAGCCAAAGGCGGCCATTTCAGCGCTCGTCTGGTTTGAATTGCGGCGGAAGAGTGATGAAGCAAGCTCCTTCCGGACTTTCAGCGAATCAATTCGTCTCGTGCCCGGCATGGCGATAGGCAACAAGTGTATACTGTAATTAAAGTCTTTCTTAAGAACCTCTGCCGGTTTATCATTTGATCGTCACTTTGCGATACGCACGACTATTTGACAAATTGATTGCCCGTCGTACAATAGGCAACCAGTATGCCAGCAGGCGGGCGCAAATTGCCGAGGAATCGACAGTTTCTACGCCGGCGCTGCAATATATCGAGACGCTTTTGCCGAAGGCTGTGACTGCTTTGTGTACGATTGGCGGAATGATGGGTCAAAGCCAAGATGTTGCAAAAAGATGATAAGCGAATGAATTGGCATCTCGTTTGATCGCCGATTCGTCAAACTAGGGATCGAGTGACGCTTAGAACAAGGGAAGATCAATGATGAACTCTACAAAGCGTGTCCTGTTGGTTGACGATTTCGATGACAGCCGTTTCTCTCTGTCCAAGCTGTTAGAGTTCGAAGGCTATGAAGTCATCGAAGCCACCGATGGCGCGCAGGCCATCGAGCGGGCGCTTGCCGACAAGCCCGACTTAATCCTGATGGATTTATCGTTGCCGGTCATCGACGGATTGAGCGCCACCCGGCAGATTCGCCAAAGCAATGCCATGAAGCGCGTGCCGATCATCGCCTTGACGGCCCACGACCTTATAGACATTCAAACGCAGGCCGAAGACGCCGGCTGCACAGACTACGCGCCGAAGCCCGTAGACTTCACGATGCTGATCGATATGATGGCAAAGTACCTGGCCAAGTGAGTCGCTTTCTTCCCCCCACGCTAGCGAGCCTCTGCGGCAGTTTCCCCGAATCATTCATGATCGCTCACGCCAGCAGTTTTTCAGCTGCCAGGCTTATGGCCGCTTCTAAGTTGTCGGCATTCGGCCCGCCGCCTTGCGCTAGCTCTGGCCTGCCGCCGCCGCGCCCGCCCAACAACTGACAGGCTTCCGCAAGTAACTGGCCCATGTTCTGATCGAGCGAAGCCGAGCGCGCGAAGACCAGCCGCGCCGCGCCCGCCTCTCGGGTTCCCAATAGCGCCACCGCCGCCTCGCTCTGGGTGATCTTTGATGCCAGCAGCCGCACTTCATCAAGGTCACGATCATCAAAGGCAGCACGCACCAGTTTGAAATTCCCGACCGACGTTGCCGCTGCCAGCATCTCTGAAGCTTCGACGCCGGCCGTGATTTCGAGCAACTCGCGCAGGCGCTTCTTCAGCGAGCGGGTCTCTTGCAAGGCGCGCGATACCAGCTCTGGCGTCGTGTCGCGCTCGGCGCTGAACAACTGAGCGACCGCCAGCGCCGTCTTACTGACTGCGCGGTACTCGTTGAGCGCTCGATGGCCGCAGACGAATTCCACCCGCGTCATTTTCTTGGCGCGCTCGTAGCCTTTGATGGCGATCAGGCCGACCTGGCCAGTGCGTTTGGCGTGCGTGCCGCCGCACGGCGACCAGTCGAAGTCTGTAATCTCGATGACGCGAATCGTCCCTTCGACAGCGGCCTCTTTGCGCAGCGGCAACTGCCGCGCCTCTGCTTCATTCACCAGATGAACGCGCATGGCGCGGTCTTCAAAGATGACGGCATTGGCAATCTCTTCAGCCGCGCGCATATGGTCGTCGGTCGGTGATGCCAGCTCGATGTCAATCGTCGAGGCGCGTGCGCCAAGGTGAAACGAGCGGGTTTCCGCGCCGCACGCCTGCACAAACGCTTGCGAGAGGATGTGCTGGCCGCTGTGCTGTTGCAAGTGGTCGAGCCGCCGCGCGCGATCTATGCGACCTTGCACCGTTTGACCGATGGCCATGATCCCTTGCGGCTCGACGAGGTGATGAATCATGCCGGCGTCGTCTTCAAACACATCGAGAACGCGAGCTTCATCAAGCCGCCCCGTATCGTTCGGCTGGCCGCCGCCGGTCGGATAAAAGGCCGTGCGATCCAGTATCACGTCATCGGCTTGCCCTGCCGCTTGCACGGCAATGACGGTGGCCGCGAAATCAAGTAGATCGGAATCGGTGAAATAGAGTTTTTCGGTAGGTTGCATCGTTGCCTCAACTGATCCGGTAAGTCGGTGGGTTATCTTCTTCTATGATGACGGCTCCAGTTGGCGTTGAAACGCCAACGGTGCCGCCTTCGGTCCCTTCAGCGATCTTCAACGGCTGTGCCGCGAACATTTCCAACTGCTGGGTCTCGACCAATACTTGCGCGACATCAGGCAAAGATGCCACGACGTTGCGCGCCGCCTTGAGCGCCTCGCTCCAGGTATCGAATCCCTGTTCGAACATGGCCGGCGTGAATTTCGATAGCCGCGCAATGTCGGCCAGCGTTGGCAATCGCCCGAGCATCAAGGTCAGGCGTTTAAGCTCAAGTTGTAGAGCCCGCTTTGATGCGCTGCCGCGCTCGACTGCTCGGGTGGTGCGCTGCCACGATGAGCGCTTCTCGCTCAACCGCCGGTCGGCGACGTGCAGATATTCGTCGGCCTGCTCGATGCCAATATAGCGACGATTCAAGCGCTCGGCGACCAGCGCCGACGTGCCTGTGCCGGCGAACGCGTCCAGCACAATGTCGCCCGGCGTCGTCGCCAGCCGGATGATGCGGTCGAGCAAGCGTTCGGGCGTAGCGCAGGGGTGAGCCTTTTCGCCGGCGGTCTTCTTGATCGGGCGGCGCTCGCGGTGAATGTCGTGCCAGATATCAGTCAGTTCGCCGCGCCAGAGCTGTGCCGACGCGCGCCGCTGGCGCTGGCAGAAGCGGCGCGCGCAAACGTCGGCGCGGTCAGGCGGGAATACCGCTTCATCAAACGGCTGCCAGCCCTGTTCCATCGAGCAGTAATTGAACCGCGCCGGGCGCTCGCCTTTCGTGAAATAAAGCAGCGCATAATGCGCCGGCATCAACACCCCTTTCGGCTCTGGCAGGGCATTCCAGACAATCCAGTTTTGCAAATACAGGCTGGCGCTGCGCGACAGAAAGTCCGCCAACCCAACCGCCCACTTCGGCAGATTCAGGACAAAGAGCGCGCCCCCCGGTTTCAACACCCGCTCGTATTCAACCAGCCAGCGCTTGCACCAGCCGAGATAGTCGCGCGCCGCCAGATCGTCCGTGTAGCCTTCATAACCTTTCGTCAAATTGAAGGGGGGATCGGCAAACGCCAGATCAACGGTTGCCGAAGGGATGCGGCGCAGCACGTCCAGACACGGCGCTCGGTGCAAACGATCAAGCAAATCATCCGGCACGGCGCGCCGCCTGGTAGCGCCAGGGGGCGCTTGATGGGCCAGGGGGTCGAAGGTACGAATCAGCGGCGACGAATCTCTAGCCGTTGTCGCCTGAGCCGGCAGTTCTTCGGGAAAGAGCAGAAGTAGCGATTGGCGTTGCGGGCTTGCGGCGAGGTCGAGAATACGCTCGAAGACCTCGGCAGGCATCAGGTCGCTTGCATCAACGATCAGGTCCATCCAGACATCCGACAGCCTGACGCCTTCGGGGTGCATCAGGTGTGCCTTGCCGCCCCAGTCCTTGAGCGTCTGGTCGCAGTGGCGGCAACGCGGGTGAGGGATGCGCAAAGCGTTAAGCGCCGCGCCCGGCTTTGCCAAAACGAGCAAACCTGTATGCTCGGGCCGCAGGCCGTCGGCCTTTGTCGCCGTCATGGTTCGCACGGCGATCCAGTAGCGAAACGTCAACGTCTCTGCGAGCGCCACCGCCGCCCGCGCCAGCTCGCGCGGCAGGCCATAGATGAACATCAGACCAGAGTCGTCAAGTCGGCAGGCGGCCTCTTTGAGCTGCATGGTCAGGCGTTCCTGGGCGCGACGGTCTCTGCGTTTTGCGTTGAACGGATCAAAGCGTTCCTGCGCGCCGGAGGGGAGCGATGCCACACAGACGGAATAGGTTTCTGGCAGCAGGCCCTCGAACGGCAGCGCCAGTTGAGCAGTGAATCTTACGTCTGGAAAAGTGTGGCAAGCTTGCGCGCGAAGCCCGGCGCGCTCGGCCATTGCGATCAGCGATTCAAAGTAGGTCATCAGTCATTGAGAAGGTGACGAGTGACAAGTGACAAGTGACAAGAAGGATTCGCTGTTCTCTTGTCACTTGTCACTCGTCACTTGTCACTGTAGTTAGACTTCTTGAAACTGTTCGTGGGGCGCGAGCAGGCGCGGCTTCAGCTCGGCCTGTACAACACGCGAGCCGGGCGGCACCGACTCGGTCAGCCAGACATTGCCGCCGATAATGCTTGCTTCGCCAATCACGGTGTCGCCGCCGAGGATGGTGGCGCCGGCATAAATCACCACATTGTCTTCAATCGTCGGGTGGCGCTTCTGGCCGCGGATCAGGCGGCCGGTTTCATCTTTCGGGAACGACAGCGCGCCGAGCGTCACGCCTTGATAGAGCTTGACGCGGTTGCCGATCTCGGTCGTTTCACCGATCACCACGCCGGTGCCGTGATCGATGAAAAAGCTGTCACCGATCTGTGCGCCCGGATGGATGTCTATGCCTGTGCGCGAGTGCGCCATCTCGGTCAGCATCCGCGGCAAGATCGGCACCTCCATCTGGTGTAGCTCGTGCGCCGCGCGGTAAGCCATGATGGCGTAAGCCGCCGGGTAGCTCAGGATGATCTCATCGATGCAGTGCGCCGCCGGGTCGCCGTCATAAGCCGCCTGAATGTCGCGCGCCAGCCGTTGCCGCAGGCGCGGCAGGGATTCGAGGAATTGATAGGCGCATTCCTCGGCCCTGGCGTCGGTCGCAAACGGCAGCTCGCCATCAAGGTGCTTCATGTGATGGAAGCTGCGCGAAATCTGCTCGCGCAGGTGCTCGAAGAGCCAGCCCGTGCGCTCCTGCACGCGATAGATGATGCCGTGATGCGTGACCCCGCCGGCGCTGTAATAACCCGGAAAGATGATCTCTTCGAGCGCCTCCATGATGGCGGCGGCGTCGCTGCGCGATGGCAGCGGCATGCGGTCGAGGTGATGAATCCGCGGCGTCACTTCGTCATACGAAGCGGCGATGCGCTCCATGATCGATGCCAGCCGGTTCTGCTGCGCCGCGATGGTGTGCTTGTCGGTCATCGCTCGTCGCTCCCTTAGCCGCTTGAGGCAAGCGTTATGTTGCGCTGAAGCCCTGGCATTGTCAACCGCCGCCGCCGCGTGCGCCACGCCTTGCGCGGAGGCGCGCTGAACCGTTAGCCTTCACCCCGATGAGAAAGCCCTTTCGGATTGCGCTGCCCGACGGCAAGGGGCTGGAAGTGGGCCTGCGAACGCTGGTCGTTGGCGTCTTGAACGTCACGCCCGATTCGTTTTCTGATGGCGGCCTGTATGACCAGCCGGGCCCCGCCATCGAGCACGCCTTGCAGATGCAGGCGGACGGCGCCGACCTCATCGAGGTGGGCGGCGAAAGCACGCGGCCCGGCTCGGTGCGCGTGTCAGCCGAAGACGAGCTGGCGCGCCTCCAGCCCGTCTTGAGCGCGCTCGGCAAACGCCTGCACATCCCCATCGCCGTTGATACTTACAAGAGCGAAGTCGCGCGCGCCGCCATCGATCTCGGCGCCAGCCTGATTAACGACATCAGCGCCTTGCGTTTTGATCCGCGGATTGCCGAAGTCGCCGCCCGGTCGCGGTCGGCGCTCATCCTCATGCACATGCGCGGCGAGCCGGCGACCATGCAGCAGATGGCGCCAAGCCCGGACATCTTTGCCGAGATAGACCGCGACATGCATCTCGCCGTCCGTGAAGCCGAAGCGCGCGGTGTCAGCCGCGCACAGCTCATCATCGATCCGGGCATCGGCTTCGGCAAAACCGTCGAGCAGAACCTGGCCATCTTAAATCACCTCGGTCGTTTGGCGTCATTCGATCTGCCGTTGCTGATCGGCACCTCGCGCAAGCGCTTCATCGGCGCGCTGACGGGCCGCGATGAGACGGAGCGCGTCTTTGGCACCGCCGCCTCTGTTGCCGCCGCCATCCTGCGCGGCGCTCACTTGATTCGCGTTCACGACGTGCGCGAGATCGTGGACGCGGTTCGCGTCGCCGATGCAATCGTCGCCGCCTGAAAACTTCGCCCTTCCTCTCAGAGTCAAAAAAAGCGGGCCGGCTGCGCGAAGCAACCGGCCCGGTTGAAGGGAAGCCGAAGCCTCCCTGTTTATCGATGATTACGCCTTAGCGCAGTGTTGGCCCTGGCGGCGCAGCGCCGCCGCAGAGGCATGTGTCATTGCGGATGTCGCGATCACTGATCACGCAGATGGTCTTGCCTGCCGGCACTTGCAGCGACGCATTGCCATTGGGCGTCGAACCACCGGCGTTGAGGTTGATCTGCACGCGCCGGTCTGCGGGAACATGCGACAGGGTGTAGGTGTTGCCGGCGCGCGTCACCTTGGCGCGACCCGTGAAGATCGTACCGTGGCAGCACCAGCGGTAATCGCCCGTGATCGTGTTGAACAACACCGTGTTGTTGCAGCCCTCGGAGTCATCCTGCAACCTGCCGTCAAAGACTGAGATGGTGAAGCTGCACGTCGCGGTGTTGCCTGAAGTGTCGGTCGCCGTGCAGGTAACGGTGGTGGTCCCCAGGGCGAAGGTCGAGCCTGACGGCGGCGTGCAAGCGGTGGTCACGCCGGGGCAGTTGTCCGACGCCACCGGCGGCGGGTAGGTCACCACCGTCGTCAACACTCCCGGTACTGCGGTCACGGCACTGACGTTGGTCGGGCAGGTGATCGAAGGCGGCTGGGTGTCGTTTACGGTGACGGTAAACGTGCAGCTTGGCGGCGCGCTATCGCCGCTCGGTTGCGCCGCTGCGGCGCTGGGGCCAACAACGCAGTTGACGGTGGTGGTGCCCTTCGGGAAGAACAACCCACTAGGCGGCGTACAGGTCACCGGGCCACAGGTGCCTGTGGCCATCGGTGCCGAGTAGTTGACGGTCGCGCCGCACTGGTTCGGGTCGCTGTCCTTCGTGATGTTGGCCGGACAGGTGATCTGGCAAGGCACCACTGAACTACAGCAGACGTAGCCGTCGGTGATCGTGATGCTATCAATCCACTGACCGGATAGGCCACTGGCTGCTAACGAGGTGTCGGAACCGGCGCGCCACCTGAGCTTGATCGTCTTGCCAGAAAGGACCGCCCCGAGGTTGACTGTGCTGGTGATGAAGGCAGGCGCCGCCGTCGTGCCACCACTGAGCGACGTCCACGCCTGACGACCGCCAAGCGGATTGTTGAAGCCGGTGCTGATCGTGCCATTGTAGCCGCCCGCCGCGAAGCTGCCGCCGATGCCACCGCTAGTGATGTCGGCCCATGTGATGCCGCCATCGGTCGAGACTTCAAGAACGGAGCCATCAAATCTCGAGCCGCTTCCCTCCCAGTTAAAAGCGTTTTTGAAGGATAACACCGCGTTAGCCGACGTGATGTTAATCGAAGGCGACACCAGATAGTTATCGGTGATGCATGTCGGGTTGTTGTGGAAAGCGGCGTTTGGCGCGGACGGCGGCGAGTTGGTGGTCGCCGTCGTCCAGTTGTTGCCCTGCGCACAGCTTGCCCCATTGACAAACGACGTCGTCCAGCCAGCGGGCAGCCCAGGGGCGGTCGCGCCGTCAAAGTTCTCCGAGAAGACGGTATTGAGCGCGCCCAGGGTGAACGTGTAGGTAACATTACCGAGATCGTTGGCGCCGTCCTGGAAGTGAACGGTCGCCGTGAGCGTGCCGCCGCAACTGCCGGCGGCGGTGAAGGTGAAGTTGCGGCATACCGGCGGGCCGCCTTGCGTCACCACGCCGTAGGTTTGCGCGCCGCTCGGAGAGGTCACCCCGCCGGTCGCCTGCAACGTCCCGGTCATGGCCGCGGTGGTGTCGGCGTTGCCAACGTCCTGGATGCAGAGGCTGACGGTGACGCTTTCACCCGGATCAATCGCGCCATTAGCCGGGGTGCAGCTTTCACTGCCCAGCGTCGCGCTTGCCGCCGCGAGGATCGGCGCGGCACCCGCCGGGGTCACGTTGGTAATGACCAGGGCGTAGTCCTGATCGGGCGCGCCGCCGACGCCGGGGACGCCGTCGCCGGCGATGTTGGTCGCCTTAACGCGCACCAGCACGGGGCCGCTGACGCCCGCCGGAATGAAGACGCTCTCGACGTTGTTGGCCGTGTCGGCGCTGCCACCGGTCGCCGAGTTGGGGCCGCTGAAGACGTTGCCCTTGTAAGTATTGCCGCCGGCCGTGACTTCGAGGTCGAGGTTGTTGACGAAGGCGTTGCCGCTGGTCGGGCCGGGCGCGTCGGTCCACGCCAGAGTGACGCGCAGCGGCTTGGTGTTGTCGGCCACCGTCGCATTGATGAGGCGCTGCTGGCCGGTCGCGGTGAACAGGTCGGCGGCCTGCTGGTCGCGCAGGATGCTGTTGGTCGCGATGGTCGTGAACAGCCGGTCCATGTTCATCAGGCCCATGCCCTGCGAGTTCGACCAGAGCGCGTCATTGGCGCCGACGCCGTTCATGTAGCTCGCCGAGTTCATCAGCGCGGCCTTGGTCATGGCCGGGCTCGGCGGCGCGGCGAATTGGTTGATGAAGAACTGGCGCACCAGCGAGGCGGCGCCGGCAATCGCCGGCGTCGAGTGGCTGGTGCCGTCCGACGCCGTGTAGAACTGCTGGGCGAGCGGCCAGAAATTGCTCGCGCCGGGGCCGGCGCAAACGCCGCTAGCATTAAAACAGGCATTCTGCGCGCCCACGCCGGTGGCGACCTTCGCCGCCTGCGCGACGACGCCCGAGACGTGCGTGCCCGGCGCGACGATGTCCGGCTTCTTGCGACCGTCAGCCGTCGGCCCGCGGCTCGAAAAGCTGATGATGTCATTGGCGTTGTCAGCGCCGGTGTCGTCAATGCCGCACTGGTCGGCGACGCCGAACGCCTGCACGCCTTCGGACGCGCCGGCGGTAATGATGTTCTTGGCGGTGCCGGGCTGGCCGACGCTGTTGCCGCCCGATCTGCCGGAGTTGCCGGCGGCGAAGATGACCACATACTCCTGGTTGCCGGCGGTGCCCGACTGCGCGTCGCGCACGATGGCGTCATAAGACTGGCCGAACGCGCCATATGTGTTTGAGGTGTTGCCCCAACTATTGCTGCTGATGCGCGAGCCATCGGCATAGGCTTGCGATTCGAGGCTGGCGACGTTCGGATCGGTGTAGTCGTCGGGGTCGAAGATCACCGACGAGCCGATCTTCACGTACGGATTGACCCCCAGGCCGTAGTGGAAGCCGCTGGCATCCATGTGTGGCGCGGCGTTGAAGTTGACGCCGCCGACCGTGCCGTTCGGCACGTTGCCCATGATAATACTGCTGTTTTCCGTGCCGTGGCCGTCGCAGCCCTGGAGCGTGCTGCCGCCGTTGGGCGTGCCGACCAGCCGCGCGTAGACGATACGGCTGGTCGAAGAGATGTCGCCGCCGCGGTAGAACGCGAAATGATTCGGCGAGGCAGGGTTGGCGTTGTCCAGGCCGCTGTCAGAGATGTTGACCAGGAAGTTCGAGGTGTCGAACTGCGCCTGCGTGAATCCCTTGTTGGCCAGGTAAGTGAACCACGATAGCCCGGTGTTGGGAACACCGGCGGTGGTGTTGCCGGAGATCACCATGTTCTGGCGCTCGTCGAGCTTCTTGGGCGCGACAAACGGCTCAATGTAGACGACGTCGGGCCGCGAGGCCAGCTCTTTGACCGCGCTTTCCTGCAACGCGACAGTGATGTTGGTGTAGTTGAGAATGTCCCAGCGCACCTTTTCCGCCAGCTTGAGGCTGTCGAGGTAGGTCAGCGTGTCGGTGCGGCCTCTCTGGCTTTTGAAAACCTGGACGGTGTAATAGCCGGTCGCCCCGACCACTTTGCCTTGAAGGCGCAATTCTTCGTTGCGTTTCTCGCTGTAGTAGATGGCCGGGTCGATCTTGTAAGCGTCTTCGTATTCGCCCTGCCACTGCACCGGCTGATTGGCTTTCATCAGGCGGTCAACGCGGCGCAGCGAGCGGCTGTCGCCATAAACGAGATAGGCATTGTTTGGAATGTAAGTGACAATCTCGACGCCCGTAGCGGCCAGCTCGTCGTACCACTCAGGCTTGATGGGGCCGGCAAACTGCACCAGGTGCATGTGCCTGCCGCTCGGCTCGGCGGCGGCGCTGGCAAGGGAAAACGCCTTTGCCTTGGGCGTCGTCGTATCGATGCTGCCGGCGTTCAGCAAGATGAGGTTATATTCGTCTTTAACCTCGACGCTGTTGCGAGCTTTGTAGGATCGGGCGGTGGCAGAATCGACTTCGACCACCTGATAGCTATCATAATCGGCGATCAGCCGCCCGCCTTTGGCGGCCAATTCGTACGCCATCTGGCGGTCTTCCATGCGCAACTTGTGGCGCTCGCCGGGGCTGAGATAGCCGGCTTCAGCAGCGACGGCAGAGGGGAGTTGTCTGGCCTCGCCAGAGTCTTGCGCGGCGGCTTGTTGCGGCCTGTTCCAGATCAAGCAAGGCAACAGCAGCACGACTACGATAATCAACGGCCCAACGATTCGCTTGCTAATCATTTGAGGGTTCTACTACGGGAACCTTAGAGATTGTCCGTGATTGAAGGAGAGCTCTCATTTGAAACGTTGCTAAGTTAGCTGAAACTCTCGGGTTTATCAAGGGCAGAAGTCCTTTTGAGGTAACTATTTAGGGGAAGTATATTGCGCTACATATCCTGATGACTGCGACCCCGCTGAGCCAGGGGTTGACGGTTTGTAAAACGAATCACCATATAGCCCGTTGGAACCGACATTCGGGTGTCGGAGTAAAGATTACAGTTTTCGACCGCGCGACCTCCTGACGCAGGCACAAAAAAGAGCGGGCCGCCGAAGCCGCCCGCCCGTTTTTAGGGAAGTCGAAGCTTCCCCGGTTGATGGGTTATCACTTAGCGGGGGATCGCCGTAGGCGGCGCTGCGCCGCCGCAGAGGCATGTGTCATTGCGGATGTCGCGATCACTGATCACGCAGATGGTCTTGCCCACAGGTACTTGCAGCGACGCGTTGCCATTGGGCGTCGAAGCCCCGGCGTTGAGGTTGATCTGCACGCGGCGGTCGGCTGCCGACTGCGACAGCGAGTAGGTGTTGCCGGCGCGCGTCACCTTGGCGCGACCCGTGAAGATCGTGCCGTGACAGCACCAGCGGTATTCGCCTGTCACCGTGTTGAACAGCACCGTGTTGTTGCAGCCCTCGGAGTCATCCTGCAACCTGCCGTCGAAGACTGAAACGCTGAAGCTGCACGTCGCGGTGTTGCCCGACGTGTCAGTCGCCGTGCAGGTGACCGTGGTTGTCCCCAGGGCGAAGGTCGAGCCCGAAGGCGGCGTGCAAGCGGTGGTGACGCCGGGGCAGTTGTCCGACGCCGTTGGCGTCGGGTAGGTGACGACGCCACCTGAGCCGACCGCCGGTGAAACGCTGGTGACGTTGGCCGGGCAGGTAATCGAAGGCGGCTGGGTGTCGTTGACCGTGACGGTGAACGGGCAGCTTGGGCCAGCCGTCGTCGAGCAGGTGACGGTGGTGGTGCCCTTCGGGAAGAAAGAGCCAGAGAGTGGCGAGCAGGTGGCCGTGCCGCAGGAGCCTGAGGTCATCGGCGCGGGGTAATTCACCACCGCGCCGCATTGGTTCGGGTCGTTCGACTGGGTGATGTTGGCCGGACAGGTGATCCCTGTGCAGCCGCCGACGGTCACCGTGAAGTTGCACATCGCCATGTTCGTTGACGTATCCTTGGCGGTGCAAGTGACGGTCGTCGTGCCGACAGGGAAGCAAGTGCCTGAAGGCGGTGAACAGCTCGCGGTGGCGCCCGGGCAGTTATCTGTCGGAGTGGGTGTCGTGTAGGTGACATTCTGACAGGTGACGCCGACGACCGACATATTGGCCGGGCAGGTGATCGTCGGCGGCTGCGTGTCGTTGACCGTGACGGTGAACGTGCAGCTCACCGGGCCGGGCGAATTGTTGACCAGCGTGCAGGTGACGGTCGTCGTCCCCTTGGGGAAGAACGAGCCCGAGGCCGGCGAGCAGATCGGCATTAGATCGGTGCAGAAGCCGCCGACCAGCGGCGGCGGATAATTGACCACCGCGCCGCACTGGTTAGGATCGTTCGATTGGGTGACGTTGGCCGGGCAGGTTAGGGTGCACCCCACGCTCGGAGAACAGAGGTTGCCTTCGACCAGCACCCCGTAGCTGCCGCAACCCTTGCCCGGGGCAAGCGCAAATACGACCAGGACGACACTCTGCCCCGGCGCCAGTGTCAACGACATCGTCTGTGTCTCACTGGTGGGATCCAGCGTCAGGCTTTGGCCGTCGTCATTCAGGTAGTTCATGCACAAGTTGGTTGAATCATAACTACCCTGGTAAATGGCAAGGCCCGTATTGCCGAAGCAACTTTGAGTGATCGATGCCGTCATGCAGGCCGAGATGGTGTTGTTATTAGTCACCGTGTAGGTGTCATAAAGCATATCGCCCTTTCCCCCGACAGTTTCGGGGCAGGCCTTTCCCGTGCTGCCGCAAAGAGCCGCCAACCCATCTTGAAACAGCCTGCTGGGCTGCGTCGCATCGCCGTCGACGAGGCTGCCGCTGAAGAGCTGGTTGTTGCAGCCTGGTGTTTCGACCGGGAAGCTGATGCACCAGCCGCCGCCAATCATTCCCGTGTCTCCCGTAACCTCGTCGCGCGCATACAGGCTCCAGGTGCCGTTGGCGTTGATGCCGTTGAAGGCGTTGAAGGTATAAGCATAAGGCGCCGCGGGCGACAGGGCCGGGGCAGGAGAGTCGAGCCCCCTCTCCGCGAAGTAACTCACCGGTTTGTAGGTGCCGGAGACCAGCGGGGAATCCGCAGGCGGGTAATTGGTTGCCGACGAGCTGAAGGTGACGTCGACATTGACCGCATCGGTGCTATCCCATGCGCCGTTGTCCAGGACCAGCACTCGATTGTCCGGCGAGACCAGGATGATGTGCAGATCATCCGGATTGGTATGGCTGACGTCATTGAGCGTGACCGAAACCCCGGTGATCGAAGTTGTGGCTCCGCTTACGGTAATCTGTGATGGGTAGGGAGTGGCGTTGCCAGCCCCTCCGCCTCCCTTACCATCCTCAGGCGGAAAGACGATGGGCGTCGAGTTGCAAAATTGCGTTATGCCCGCTGGCGCATTGACGCCGCCGCCCATACGGATTGGCGATTGACCGGTCGCCACCACCGTCTCATAGGCTTCAATCGTGCTGCCGTCATTGAGTCGCCCCTTGAGTATCGCCTGGGGCGTGCCGGCGCTGATGTCTCTCATAAAGGCAATCGGGAAACGGACGACCAGGTCGTTGATCCCGTCTTTATTCACGTCGCGAATTTCAACGTCGTACCTCGGCTTTGCCGGGCGGGTCCGTTTCTCATTGCCGCTGGCCCGCCGGGCACTACCTTTCTTGGTGATCGGGGCTCCCGCAAAGCTGAGCGAGGATTGGTTGATCGAGCTTACGTCGAAATCCTTTGCGCCGAGCACGGCAACCGGCAGGTAATCGCGCGACGCCAGGTCAATGGTTTTCGAGCCGCCGGGGTTCACATCGATTTTGATTCCGTGCCCGCCGACGATTTTCTGGCCGCCGCCGGCGGCGCCGTGACGAAGTCCTACCTGTAGAAAGGCAATCACAATCAGAAAAGCAATGCCACCAATTAGCAGCCTGCCCGTTTTGCTTCTGCGCTGCTCCTTTGAATTTTCCATTTGATCTCCAACTGATTGAGGTCCTGCAGAATGGCTTTGAGTCGAATTCGGATTAAAAGCGACGCGCCCGCGCCACCACCCAAATCCGCTGCGAACAGAGTATGCGAGCAACTGCTGAAGTCCAGACGCGCCGGCTCTGAAAGGCAGGCGCAGGAGTCGGTTAATTATATCGAGCGCGCATGCCAAGTCAAGCGCTAGCCCAGCATCCTCAGGGCCTATTCATTCTCGAATAACCATTGGGGATGAACCGCCAAGACGCCAAGACCGCCAAGAAAAGCTCGGCGTTCTCTTGGCGTCCTTGGCGTCTTGGCGGTTTAAGCCCGGAGAATGAATAGACCCTGCCAGCATCCTCGTTACTGTTTTTGCGAGCCCCTGGCCTCAAGCGTCTTGATTCGCGTTTTCACCTCTTCGATGGGCGCGCCGGCGGGCGCCTCGGCGATGAAAGTCTGCCATTCATTAATCGCCTCACGGTAGCGTCCCATCTTCTCGTAGACAGTCGCCAGCTCGCGGTGACAGTCGGGACATGGCCCCGCCGCCCGGCTCAGAGCAACCGTCAGCTTGACGCGCGCCTTCTGCAATTTGCCGGCTTGCGAATAGCCGCGAGCAATCTCGATCAACGCTTCGGTAGAGCGTTTTTGCTCGTGCGGCTGATTGCGCCGCTCGGTCATGATCTTCAGCGCCGCAGCATCACTTGACATGCCTTCGCCGCGCGCCCGCGCCAGTGCCGTCGCCGCCTCAAGCGAAAAGGGGCGCAGGTCGAGCGCGGTTTCGGCTTCGGCCGCCGCTTGCTCCAGGCGTCCTTCGTTTGTATAAGCGCGGGCCAGCAAAAGGTGGGCGCGGAAATTGTGTGGGTGCAGTTTGACGGCTTCGCTGGCGCTGTCGCGGGCGAGCGTCGTATTGCCTGCCGCCTCGGCCAGCGCCGCCTGAAACAAGTACCCGACATCCGGCGCGAAGCTATGCTTGAGCGATTGCTGCGCATGTGCGAGGCCGAGTTCCTGGGCGCGCTGCGAGGCCGTAGCGCCGCCCTGTGTCTCGCTGCCTGATTGGCGCGCCGCATTCGCCGTCGCTTCAAGATTGCTCAAACAGATGCCGAAGGCGCCGGCCATCATTAAATGATTATCACCCGTCGGCTCGGGACTGCGGGCCGCCACTTCAGCCTGTTCGGCCACTTGATTGAGGTCGCCGCGGTCGGCGGCCGTAAGCGCCCGCTTAATCGCCAGGTCAGCGCGCAATACACCTGTCGCATACCAGATGGCGGTCCCAACCAGCACGCTGCCCGCAAGCCTAACGGCCCAGGCCGCAGGTCGTACCCAGGCCGGGGCGCGGCTTGGGCTATCGGGCTTTGCCTTTGCCCGCGTCTCGACACCCTGACGGTCGGTGCCGATTTCAGCAAGGTTGATAGCGACCTGCGCCAGAGCGATGAACACAAAGCAGTAGAGCCCGGTCGGGAGCTGGTCGTAAATGAAAAAGTTATGCACCGCCACGGCAACCAGCGCGGCAAGCAAGCCTGTGAAGATGATCCGCAAGTCAGACGTGGCGGCCTGGCGTCGCGCCCGCAACAAGAGCCTGAGCGCCAGCACGATGGCCGCAATGTAGAGCAGCGCGCCGGGTAGCCCGTAAGAGACGGCGGCGTCGAGGTAGGCGTTATGCGGGCTGTCATTATCGCCGCCGGTCAGGCGCGCGACCTGACGGGATTCGTAAGCGAGAAAGGCAAGGCGAAAACTATCAGGCCCGGTTCCGACCAGGGCTGATGACGGCAGCATCTTGAGCGTGTCGCGCCATAAGGGCAGGCGGCCTGCACCGGTCAACCCTTCGGCGGTCAGCGACCGCGCCCGCAGGACGATGCCGCGAGCCGCGGGGCTTAGAGCGATGACGCCCGCCGCAACCGCGACAATCACCAGCGCCAGCGCCGCCCGGCGAATCCATACCGCTCGCGGGACGCCGGCCTTGATGCTTCTGCCGCTCCTGATCTCAAGCAGCGCCACGAGGGCCGCCGCCACGATGATGCCGAGCCATGCGCCGCGGGTGCCGCTCAATAGAATAGCCATTAGAGACACACCGGCGGCAATCCAGGCAATTAGACGGATGCGGCCCCTTGCTGACAGACCAAGCGCGGCGGCGAGCGGCGTCGTGTACAACAGAAAATTGCCGAGATAGTCGGCATGTCCAATCATGCCGATGACGCGGCGCACACGGCCTGTTTGCGGGCCATAGGTGTAGAGGCCCGGTTTAACGTACGGGTCATAGCCGAAAAACTGAATGACCGCATAAACCGAAATGACCAGGCCGGTCAGGGCCATTGCCCACAACAGCTTCCGCATCCTTGATTCATCATTGCCGACCGCGATGATGACGCCGAAATAGACGGCAAAGAAGCAGAGCTTTGGCACCAGCCCCATCTGGTTATGGAAGTAGCCAAAGAGCGACGCCGCGGGGTCTATGCCGAAGAAGGTCGAGATGGCGACGCTCGCGACATAGAGAGTGACGACGACCAGGAGTGCAGGGTTGAACAGGCGTGCCAGGTCAGCGCCACGACGCAGGGCGGCAAGCGCGGCCATTGCGGCGAGCGTCGCGATTGCGCTGCTGCCGACAAGCAAGATGGCCAGCTTCGGTGTCACATAGGACCTATAGACCGCCACGGCGAACGCCAGAGGAACCAGCACAACGACCGCGACACACACCCAAAGGATGGCGTTGTCGAGCATGGCTTTGTGGTCGCGGTTTGCTGAGGCCGGTTTCCGTGCTTTCTTCATGGCTTGCGCTTCCGGTTTTCCACCGAAAGATTCGCCGAAGCGTCCGGATGACGTTTCGGTGAGTCTAATGCCGCGCCTTGCAGAACATTTTAATGCCTTCAGCGGTGCGGCCAATTAAAAGAGCGGGCTGCTGCTGGCAGCCCGCCCGGTTGAGGGGAGCGTGCGCCCCTATGCTTACTCAGGTTGCATGAGCGGGTTGGCGGCTACGCCCCGCCGCCGCTGCCACAGGCGCAGGTGTTGTTGGTCGTATTGCGGTCACTGATCGTGCAGCGGATTGTGCCCACAGGGATTTGCAGCGACGCCGTGCCGGTCTTGGCTGCGAAGTCCGCCTTGATCTGCACGCGCCGGTCTGTGGCGCTTTGATCGATCTGCACGATACAGCCTCTGATTGACACCTTGCCGCGGCCCGTGAAGGCCGTGCCATTGCAGCAGTAGCGATAATCGCCCGTCGCCAAATTGAACAAGACGACGTTGCCGGGGTTGGCGTCGTCTTGCAGGCAGCCGCTGAAGACTGTGACGGTGAAGCTGCATGTGGCGGTGTTGCCCGAAGTATCGGTCGCCGTGCAGGTGACGGTGGTGGTCCCCAGGGCGAAGGTCGAGCCCGAAGGCGGCGTGCAGGCCACAGTGACGCTGGGGCAATTGTCCGAGGCGGTTGGTGACGGGAAGGTAACGGTCGCGGCATTGGTGAAAGGACACGTCTGCGCGGTCACCGCCGTTTGATTGGCCGGGCAGGTAATCGTCGGCGGCTGGGTGTCGTTTACCGTGATGGTGAACGAGCAGCTTGGGCCAGCCGTCGTGCAGGTGACGGTGGTGGTGCCTTTCGGGAAGAACGAACCCGAAGCCGGCGAGCAGGTCACCGTGCCGCAGCCGCTGGCGGTCGGGGCCGGGTAATTGACCACCGCGCCGCACTGGTTCGGGTCGTTCGATTGAGTGATGTTCGCCGGGCAGGTGATCGTGCAAGCTGGCGCTGTGCAGCAGGTGAAGCCATCGGTGATCGAAATGGTATCCACCCGCCAGCCGTTGGCGACGACGCTATTATCGGAAGCTTCTCGCCAGCGCAGTTTGATGGTCTTACCGGCGAGGTTGGCGCCGAGGTTGGCAATCGTTGTGACATAACCTCCAGAGGTTCCCGACCAGGCCTGGCGGCCTGCAATCGGCGAGGCGAAGTTCACACTGATCGTGCGGTTATAACCATTCTGGACGAAGCTGCCGCCGATGCCTGCGCTGGTGATGTCAGCCCAGGTGGCGCCGCCGTCTGTCGAGACTTCCAGCACGCCGCCGTCAAAGCCGCCGCCGCTATCGTTCAAGTCGAAGAAATTCCTAAAGGTCAACTGCGCCGCAGCCGTCGTGATAGAGATCGATGGGCTGTCGAGGCGATTGTCGAGGACGTTATTCGGGGACGGCGAGAAGGCGTCGTTGGGTGCCGTGTCCGGCGACGTCGTGGAGGTCTGCCACGGCGGAGCGCCGGTAAGATTCGTGCCTTGCGACGCCGTCCAACCCGCGGGCAGGGCGGGCGCGCTTACGCCGTCGAAGTTCTCTGTCAAGACCACGTTCTGCACGCCCAGCGTGAACGTGTAAGTGAGCGTGCCATAATTCGTCGCGCCGTCCTGTAATTGAAGCGACGCCGTCAGGGTGCCGCCGCAGGAACCATTGGCGGTGAAGGTGAAGTTGCGGCAGACTATCGAACTTGGCGCGATGGCGCCGTAGTTCTGCGGGCCGCTCGGGCTGGTGACGCCGCCGGTCGCTTGCAGCGTGCCGGTGAGGGCGCTCGTTGTGCTGGCGCCGCCGGAGTTCCGGATGCACAAGCTGACGGTGACCGTTTCGTTAGGATCAATCGCGCCATTGGCCGGGGTGCAGCTTTCGCTCACCAGGGTCGCGCCTGCCGACACAATGGTAGTTCCCCCATTAATGACCTTCGTGTTCAACGCGACGCGCGAGTCGGCTTCTCCCTGCCGGCTGATGATACCGCCGCCGCAAGGCTCGCCCGATGCCCGGGCGCAGTCGCCGCCGACCAACGACCTGCCGCTCCTGGTTTGCGCATTGAAGGTCACCTTCGTTGGCTCCGGGCCGACCTGCAAGGCGCTGCGGGCGAGCGTCACCACCAGATCGGCGAGGCCGTCGCCGTCAACGTCCGTGAGGCGCGTTTTAAAGTTGCCGGCGGCGTCCGTCGAAACCATCGCCCCTGCGAACACAATCGAAGCGAGGTCGATTTCAGCCGCGTCAAAATCCGGCGTGCTCATGATGGCGAGCTGGACCTCATTGGCACGCTTTGCGTGCTTGCCATTCCTGGTTGCGGCGGGCAACAGATGGACGCCGACCTGCACCGTCTCTTGCGGTCGGCTGACATTGGCCGTCATGCGGCCATAAGGTGAAATCAGAAATGTTGTTGCTATCAAGGCCAGGACTGCACCGAGCAGCGTTCCAGTACGGGGATGCTTTTTCATGGTTCTCAGGATCCTCCAGATGATTGTGTGTGTTTTTTAGTGGTTGTTTGTGTGATCGCCATCCTGCCCGATCAGACTACTTGTTGGTAGCGAAGAAAAGCGCGCTCATCTTAGTTCCTGCCGGGGCGCCAAGTCAAGTAGCCCGCCAAGCGCCTTTCGCCTCGATGTGCGCCGCGGCGGCGGGACGGGTGGGGCCGCGTCCCGCCGCCGGCAAATTCGGTTTTGCGCCTTTTCGCATGAGCCAGTAGAATATGTGCCAAGCACTCACATCGCAGGGACAGGCGCGTACCGGCGAGGGGGTAGGTTGTTTGGAACAGCTTGTCAGCTTTCTGTTTAAATACCGCGAGACCATTTTCGCCAAGAGTCAATTTGCTTTCGGCGCGCGACCGTCTGTGTGGGCGGTCGTCGTGTTGCTGGCAGTGTTGGCGGCATTGCTCTATTACCTTTATGCCGGGGCGTCTTTGAAATTACCGGCGAACTGGCGCGCCGCGTTGATCGCGCTGCGGCTGGCTTTGCTCGTCGTC
Source organism: Blastocatellia bacterium (assembly GCA_035275065.1). Taxonomy (NCBI): domain Bacteria; kingdom Pseudomonadati; phylum Acidobacteriota; class Blastocatellia; species Blastocatellia bacterium. The sequence continues at coordinate 66,819 of DATENM010000102.1, read as the reverse complement.
ATTCTCTTTTGCCTGATGCGCCCGGTCATCGTCGTCCCTTCGGTGGTGCCGCAGTCGAGTTACGTCACCGTGCTGATGGATGACTCGGCGAGCATGAACCTGATTGACGAAGGTGGGCGCACACGGCTCGATGCCCTCAAACAGTTGATGACGGCGGACAGCCGCTTTCTCGGGCGGCTATCGGAACGCTTCAAGGTGCGGCCGTTCAAATTCTCTTCGTCAGCCGAGCGCGTGCAGTCCGCGGCAGAGCTGAGCGGCACCGGCGAACAGACCAACATCAGTGCGGCCATCGAGCAAGCCGAGCGCGAAGCCGCGGGCCTGCCGCTCGCCGGCATCGTCTTAATCAGCGACGGCGCGTCGAACGGTGAAGCCGACACGGCGCAGAATCTCGCCTCGACGCTCGCCGGCCTGCGGGCGCGCGGCCTGCCGGTCTTTACCGTCGGCCTCGGGCCGCTGGCGCTCGACGGCGACGTTGAATTGATGCGCGCCACCGCGCCGCGCCGCGTGCTTGCGGGCTCGCCTGTGAGCGCCGAAGTGCTGGTGCGCGGCGGCGGCCAGCGCAGCGTCAAGATAGACCTGACGGAAGACAACCACCTGCTGCGCTCGCAGGAAGTGCCTGTGCCGGGTGATGCGACCAGTGTGGCGCGCATCACCTTCACGCCCTCGTCGCCGGGGTTGCATCGTTACCTGCTCAACGCGCCGCCGTCGCCCGACGACCCTGTGAAAGAGAACAACTCGGTCGAGCTGCTCGTCGAAGTCATCGATGCGCAGCCGAAGATTCTTTATCTCGAAGGCGAGCCGCGCTGGGAGTACGGCAAGCTGCGCGAATCGATTGCCGAAGAGAAGAACATCGTGCTGACTTCGGTGCTGCGCTCGGCGGACGGTAAGTTTTATCGCCAGGGCGTCGAGAAGGGCGACGAGCTGACGAATGGCTTTCCGAAGTCCGAAGAAGAGTTGTTCGCCTATGACGCCATCATCATCGGCTCGGTCGAAGCGACCTTCTTCACTTTCGATCAACTGAAAGCCATCGAGCAGTTCGTCTCGCGGCGTGGCGGCACGCTTTTGGCGCTCGGCGGCGCGAAGTCGTTCAACGCCGGCGGCTACGGCAACACGCCGCTTGCAGACCTGCTGCCCATCTACATCAATGGCAACCAGACGCCGGGCGACAATCAGGAATTTCGCGCCGCGCCCGCGGACCGTGGCCGCGACCACCCGGCGGCGCGGCTGGCCGAGCAAGCCGACGCCAATCAGAAGGCGTGGGAGCAGATGCCGGCCATCACCTTGCCCGAAGTCATCAATGATACAAAGCCCGGCGCCACCGTCATCCTCGAAGCGCGCAGCACGAAAGACCGCAACCGGGTCGCGCCGCTACTGGTCGAAGAGCGTTACGGGCGCGGCCGCACCATGGCGTTGACCGCCGCCGACACCTGGCGCTGGCGGATGATGCTGGAGTCGAATAACAAATCGTTCGAGACCTTCTGGCGCAACGTGATGCGCTATGCGGTCGAAGGCGTGCGCCGGCCTGTCGAGGCGACGACCGAGCGCGCCGTCTACGGCACAGGCGAGGGCGTCCGCCTGCGCGCGGAGGTTGGCGATGAGAAGTACTTGCCCATCGCCGGCGCGCAGGTCACGGCGCATGTGACTTCGCCTTCGGGCCGACAGCTCAACGTCGAGTTGAAGCCCGCAAACGAGAATGGCTTTGAAGGCTACGAGGCGGCTTTTCACCCGGATGAGCAGGGCGCCTATCGCGTTGAAGTCAGCGCCGCGCTACGCGGCGCGCAGGCGAAGACGCTGCGCCCGGCGCAGACCAGTTTCATTGTCGGGCCACTCAACCGCGAAGCCCGCGACGCGGCGCAGAACCGCGAGCTGCTCAAGCGCATCGCTTCCGACACCGGCGGGCAGTATTACACCCTGTCGCGGGCCGAGGACATGATCGAAGACCTGACGCACACGGGCGGCGCCGGCTCGATCCGCGAGACCAAAGAACTCTGGGACATGCCAATTAACTTCCTGCTGGTGATCCTGCTGGCGGGCGGCGAGTGGTTCATCCGCAAACGCAAGGGGCTTGCTTAGGCGCGTTCAGGTAATCAGATGGAATCATCAAATAAAAAGCCGACGCGGCGACGCGGCGACGCGGCGACGCGGCGAGGGAAAGGCGCACAGACTGATCATCGTCATTTCTTTCCCCGTGTCGCCGCGTCGCCGCGTCACCGCGTCGGCTTTCCCTTTCCCCGTGTCGCCGCGTCGCCGTGTCGCCGCGTCGCTTTAATCTTGTGTGTCGCGCTCTGTGCATGCAGCGCCAGCGCCGGGCGCGTGACGAATCTCAACTCACAGCCGCCACAAGAGGCGAAGCCTGCCGCGCAAGAAGCCCCCGCGAACAACAAGAAGCCGCGCGCCGTGGTTGACCCGCACAAGTTCGCGCTGATCGTTGCCGGCGTCGGCGGCGAAGAGGCTTACACAAAGAAATTCACGGCAGAAGCCAACCAGCTCTACGACGCGCTGACGAACCGGCTGGGCTTCGATGAGAAGAACGTCTACCTGCTGAGTGAAAGCGCCGGCACGCCAACAGAGGGCGCGCACGACGCCAACCTGCCGCACGCGGCGCGCTCGACCGCCGAGGAAGTCCGTAAAGCGATGGCCGCCATTAAATCGTCAGCCAGCGCCGATAGCTTAGTCTTCGTTATGCTGATCGGGCACGGCTCGTTCGACGCGCAGCAAGCCAAGTTCAATCTCGTCGGGCCTGATCTGGCCGCCAAGGATTACGCGCAGCTTTTATCCGCCTTGCCGACGCGGCGCGTCATCTTCATCAACAGCGCCAGCAGCTCAGGCGAGTTCGTCAAGCCGCTGGCGGCTGAAGGCCGCGTCGTCATCACGGCGACGCGCAGCGGCAACGAGCAGAACGCCACGATGTTTGCTGAATACTTTATCGCCGGCCTTTCAGACGACGCCGCCGACGCCGACAAAAACGGGCGCATCTCGGTGCTCGAAGCCTTTGCCTACGCCACCAAGCTGACGGCGGATTACTACAAGTCGAAGAATCGGTTGGCGACCGAGCATGCGTTGATAGACGACAACGGCGACGGCACAGGCCACGAAGAAGCCACCGCCGGCGACGGCACAGTGGCCAAGACCATGTACATCGACTCGAAGCCGCTGGCGCAGGCCGCCGGTGACGCAGAGCTGGCCCGCTTGCTCGGCGAGCGCCAGCGGTTGGAAGAGGCGGTTGAAAAACTGAAAGCCCGCAAGGCCGAGCTGAAGCCGGAAGAGTATGAGCGGCAGCTCGAAGACTTGCTCGTCGAGCTGGCGAAAGTGAATCAAACGATCAAGGCGAAGCAGAAGTAACCTCAGGCATAGAAGAGGGGCAGTAAATGAAACGGCTTGGATTATTCGTACTCATTTTTCTTTTAGGCTGCACGTTCAATTCGGGCGCGGCGCAGGAAATCTCTGCCCAGCGCGCCGAAGAGCTGTTCCGTCACGGGAGCTACAAAGAAGCCGCCGCGATGTTCAACGCGCTGCTTGCCAGGAGCGCGAGTGACGAGCAGGCGCAGCGTGGCCTGGTCAACGTGCTGGTCGAAACCGGGGATTATCCGCAGGCAGAGAGTAAGGCTAAAGCGTTTCTCAATGCGCGGCCTAATGATGCCGCGCTGCGCATTGCGCTAGCGGAAGTCCGCTACCAGACGGGCCGCTACGCCGAAGCCGCCACGGATTTCGAGCGCGCCGCTCGCGATGGGAAAGGCGCGGTGATGTTGCGTGCCGTGCTTGGCCAGGGAAGGGCGCTGCTCGCTCAAGGTAAGACTGATGAAGCGCAGGCGGTCGCCCAACAAATGGTGCGCTATTTCAACGACCAGGGGCCGCGCAGCGCCGAAGAACTATCGCTCATCGCCGAGGGCCTGGTGCTGCTCGAAAAGTACAAAGAGGCCAACGAGCTTTTCCAGGACGCGCGCGCCGCCGACCCGGATTACGCCGAAGCCTTCATCGCGCAGGGCGAGTTATTAAACGAGAAGTACAGCTACCTCGAAGCCCTGTCTTTGTTTGAAGACGCGCTGAAAATCAACCCGAACTCGCCGCGCGCCCTGGTCGGCCTGACCGAGAGCAAACAGAACGGCGCCGTCAGCTCGTCGCGCGATAAATCATCCGTCCGCGTCGCCAGCGAAACGCCGCCGGCGGTCATCGCTCATGCCCTCGCGGTCAATGCGAGCCTGGCCGACGCCCATGCGATGGACGCATGGATGGCGCTCGAAAGCGAAGACTATGACGCGGCGACGAAAGCGGTTGACCGCGCGCTTGCCGCCAATCCCAACTCGGTCAAGGCCATCTCAGTGCGCGCCGCGATCTTCTACCTGACAGACAAGAAGGCCGAGCTTGAGGCCGAAACCAGACGGGCGCTGGCGATCAACCCGAAGGCCGGCGAATTCTTCGACACGCTGGCGCACTTCGCGGTCAACAACCGCCGCTACGCCGAAGCGGTCGACTTCGACCGCCGCGCCGTCGAGCTGTCGCCGCACCTGTGGGCGGCGCGCACCCAGCTTGGCATTCAATTGCTGCGTGTGGGCAAGATTACAGAAGGCCGCGCCGAGCTAGAGCGCACTTTTGCCGGCGACCCGTTCAACCTCTGGGCCAAGAACACGCTCGATTTGCTCGATTCGGTGAAGGATTTCAACGACACGGTGCGCGGGCCGTTTCTGCTGAAGACGGCGGCAAAAGAGACCGGCGCAATCGCCCAGTATGCCGCCGACCTGCTCGAAGAGGCGCACAAGAAGCTGACCGCGCGCTATCGCTTCACGCCGCGCGCGCCGATTGCGGTCGAGGTCTTCGACAACCACGAAGATTTCGCCGTGCGCAGCCTTGGCTTGCCGGGATTGGGGGCGCTCGGCGTCTGTTTCGGGCAGGTGATTGCGATGGACAGCCCGTCGGCGCGCGACATCGGCGAATTCAACTGGGGCAGCACGCTGTGGCACGAATTCACGCACGTCATCACGCTCGAAACCACCGATCACCGCATCCCGCGCTGGTTCTCGGAAGGGCTGTCGGTGTTCGAGGAGCGCCGCGCCCGACAGGGCTGGGGCGATAACTGGTCGCCCGAACGACTGCGGGCATTCGCCGATGGCCGCTTCACGCCGATCAGCGAGCTGGACGCGGCGTTTACCCGACCGCGCACGCCGGACGGCGTCACCATCGCTTACTTTCAAGCCTCGCAGGTCTGCGAGTTCGTCGAAGAGAAGTACGGATTCGACGGCATCCTGCGCATGCTGGCGCTCTACAAAGAAGGCCGGCGCACGCCCGATGTTTTGCAGCAGGCGTTGAAGCTCGCGCCCACGGATTTCGACAAGGCGTTTAACGATTACCTGCGCGGCAAGGTCGGCGGCTATATCGAAGCGCTCGGCGGCGCGATGCATGGCCCGGTGAATCAAGCGCCGTCAAAAGAGGAATTGCTGGCGACGCTCAAGCAGCGCCCGAACGATTACTTCGCGCACCTGCGGTTGGGCGCGTTGTTAAAGCGCGAAGGTGACATGGATGGCGCGATTGAGCATTCAAAGCGCGCCGCGGAAATCTACCCTTACTACGCCGGCGCCGGCAATCCTTACGCGCTGCTGGCGGAGATTTATGAAGCGCGTGACGACAAGCGCGCGGCCATCGCGGCGCTCGAACAATTGACGGCGCACAGCGAAACCAGCGTCGAGGCGATGGCGAAGTTGGCGCGTTTGCGCCTGAGCGTCGGCGACCGCGCGGGCGCGGTCGAAACCTTGAAGACAAGTTTTTACATTCAGCCATTTGATGCCAGCTTGCACAAGCTCGCGGGCGATGTTTATCTTGATTTAAGCAACCCGACGGAAGCGGCGCGCGAGTTCCGCGTCGTCGTGGCGCTGGCCCCTGCGGACAAGGCGGCGGCACATTACGATCTGGCCCGTGCCCTGGATGCGGGCGGCAATCGCGCCGAGGCCCGCCGCGAAGTTCTCAGGGCGCTTGAGATCGCCCCCGGCTTCGACAAGGCGCAGGAACTGTTGCTCAAGCTCAGAGGAGGGAATTAGGCGTTGATGCGTAAACATATCCTCATCCTCATGCTTATCCTGCTGGCCTTTTCGTCCGTGGTGTTTGCGACATCGGCTGCCGGCGATCATTCGCCGCGCTACGAAGACGAGCGCTTCGGCGAGAAGAAAGACGAATCCAACAAGTTCAAGTTTGCGCGCGTCAAGACCGGCCCGGTCGCGCCCTGGAACTGCATCGGCGATCATTGCGCGCCCTGGTCGCACGATTACCCGGAAGCCGGATTGCACTTCTCGAAAATCCTCAAAGAGCTGTCGAAGCTCGACGTGGTGCAGGAAGAGAACGAGTACATCTTTAGCTTCGACGACCCGAACCTCTTCAAGTACCCTTTCGCTTACATGTGTGAAGTCGGCTACATGGACATGAGCGATGCCGAGATTCAAGGGTTGCGTGAATACTTGCTGCGCGGCGGCTTCCTGCTCGTAGACGACTTTCGCGGCGCGCAGGATATGAGCGTCTTTCAGTACTACCTGAAGCGGGCGCTGCCCGAGGCCGAGTTCCAGATGAAGCCGCTCGACGTCTCGCACCCTATATTCAATTGCTTCTTCTCGATCAAGTCGCTTGAGCTGCGACCCATCTATCGCGGCGGCTACACGCCGCAGTTCTTCGGCATCGAAGACAAGCACGGGCGGCTGATGATGATCATCAATTATAACTACGATGTGAGCGATTTCTGGCAGTGGTCGAACGACCCCTTTCAGCCCATCGAAGACACCAACAGCGCTTACAAGTTCGGCGTCAATTACGTCTTTTACGCGCTGACGCACTAAAGAAAATTGGTTTCTGGTTTCTAGTTTCTGGTTTCTGGTTCGCCCGACCGAATCAACCAGGAACCAGGAACCAGGGACCAGGAACCAGAGGTAGAATGGCAATAGATACTCAGGAAATCATTCAGGAAGACGCGTTGCTGGAAAAGCTGCTCGCGGCGCGCGAGCAGCTTCTTCACGAAGTTCGCAAGGTTATCGTCGCGCAGGATGAAGTCGTAGACCAGGCGTTGATGTCGCTGATGGTCGGCGGCCACGCGCTGGTCACCGGCGTTCCCGGCCTGGCGAAGACTTTGCTGATTCGCACCATCGCTAACGTGCTCGACCTGACCTTCAAGCGCATCCAGTTCACGCCCGACCTGATGCCGTCCGACATCACCGGCACAGACATCATCGAAGAAGACCGCGCCACAGGCCACCGCGCCCTGCAATTTATCCGCGGGCCGCTGTTTGCCAACATCATCCTCGCAGACGAAATCAACCGCACGCCGCCCAAGACGCAGGCCGCGCTGCTCGAAGCCATGCAGGAAGGCGCGGTGACCATCCAGGGGACGACCTACGCGCTGCCCAAGCCGTTTTATGTGCTGGCGACGCAGAACCCGATTGAGATGGAAGGCACCTACCCGCTGCCGGAAGCGCAGCTCGACCGCTTCATGTTCAACATACAGATCGGCTACCTGAGCGAAGACGACGAGGTCGAGGTCGTCAACCGCACGACGACGGTGGCGGAGTTGAACTTTGAGCAGAACGTTTCGGGCGCCGACATTCTCGCCTTCCAAAAACTGGTGCGCCGCGTGCCGGCATCCGAAGCCGTCACGCGCTATGCGGTCAGGCTGGCCAGCGCCAGCCGCCCCGTGGCGGCAACCGCGCCGGATTTCGTGCGTCGCTGGGTGACCTGGGGAGCGTCGCTGCGCGCTTCGCAGTTCTTGATCCTCGGCGGCAAGGCGCGGGCGATCATGAGCGGGCGCTATAACGTCAGCGTCGAAGACGTGCGCGCCCTCGCCTACCCGATTCTGCGTCACCGCATTCTGTTGAACTTCCATGCAGAGAGCGAGCGGGTCAAGCCTGATGACGTGATTCGCCGTTTAATCGAGACCGTGCCCGAGCCGAAGTCCGGGTTGTAAAGGGTACGCATGGCGCAGAGCTTCACGCAACAAAGCGGGGCGCGATTCCTGGCTCCTGAAGTGCTGGCGCGCATCAGCTCGCTTGAGCTAATCGCTCGCTCGGTGGTCGAAGGCTTCATCTCCGGCCTGCACCGCTCGCCTTACCTCGGCTTCTCTACAGACTTCGCCGAGCATCGTCAGTACATGCCCGGAGACGACCTGCGCCACCTTGATTGGAAACTGCTGGGGCGCACCGACCGGCTCTACATCAAAAAGTATCAGAGCGACACCAACACACAGATTCATCTGCTGATCGATGCCAGCGCCTCGATGAATTATGCCAGCAAGGATGTGACCAAGCTGCAATACGCGCAATATCTGGCGGCGTCGCTGGCTTACCTCGGCGTGCGCCAGCACGATTCCGTCGGCCTGCACACCTTCGACGAAGAGACTATCGAGCATGTGCCGCCCAGCTCGCGCACAGGCCACCTGCGTACCCTGCTCGGCGTCATCGAGCGCATCACGCCGGGCGGCGGCACACGGCTGACGGAGCAGTTGCACCGGCTGGCCGAGCTGCTGACGCGGCGCGGCATCATCGTGCTGATCTCCGACCTCTACGACGAGCCGGAGCGCATGATGCAGGCGCTAGAGCATCTGCGCTTCAAGGGCAACGAGGTGATTGTCTTCCATGTGCTTGACCGGCAAGAAGTCGAGTTTGATTTTAACGAGCCGCTCGTCCTGGAAGACGCCGAGAGCGAAGAACAGTTGCACGTTCTTCCCGACGTGTTGCGCGACGAGTATCGCCGGGCGATGCGCCTGCACATTGACGCTTTGCAAGAGAGCGCGTCGCGCAACCGCATCGATTATGAGTTGCTGAAGACTTCAGAGCCGCTCGATAGCGCGCTCTTTTCATATCTGGCGCGGCGCTCGCAACTCGGTTAGCGGTGATTGAGCGGTGATGTTGAAGCAGACCCTATGGCGTTTTTGAATCCAATATTTCTGTTTGGGGCGCTGGCGGCGACGCTGCCGGTGCTGGTCCATCTGGTGCGGCGAACGCGCGCTGTCCGCTTGCAGTTCCCGTCCTTGATGTTCCTGCGCCGCATCGAGCAGAAGACGATTCGCAAACGCCGCTTGCGCAACCTGCTGTTGCTCTTGCTGCGCTCGGCGGCGCTCTTGCTGCTGGCGCTCGCCTTCGCGCGGCCTTACTTCACCGGCACCAGCAGCGCCTCGGCGGCGAGCACACAAACCAGTAGCGTCATCCTCATTGATGGGTCGTACAGCATGCGCTATGGCGATGTTTTCAACCGCGCACGGCAGGCGGCGCGCAATGCCATAAGCGACGCGCCCGCCGGTGAGCAGTTCGCCATCGTCGAGTTCTCGCGCAGCTATGATGTCGTGATGCCGTTGAAGCCGAGCCGCGACGAAGCGCTCGCCGCCGTCGCCGGTCTACAACCCGGGTTGGGCTCGACCGATTACCTGCAAGCCGTACAGGCCGCCATCTCTCTGCTCAAAGACGCTGGCGGGCAGAAGCGCATCCACCTGATCTCTGACTTTCAAGACGCCGGCTGGAATCGCGGCGCGCCGCCGGTCAAGCTGCCCGCGGACATCAAGCTCGTCCCCGTCGACGTGTCCGACGCGCAGCCGACGAACCTTGCCGTCCTCGAAGTCAAAGCCGACCCGGTCGTCTATCAGCAAAAGTACGCCGGCAAGCTGACGGCGCGCGTCGCCAACTTCGGCGCCGAGCCGGTGAGCAACGCGACGGTAGATTTCAAGCTCAACGATCTGACGGTCGAGCGGCGGCAGTTGAAGCTCGACGGCGGCGAACAGGGAGTCGTCGAGTTCAGCGGCTTCAATGTGCCTGACGGCGCTAACCGCGCTTCGGTTGAAATTAGCGGCGACGCGTTCACACTCGACGATAAATTCTATTTCACGGTGCGCCGCGAAGATCAGAACAAGGTGCTGGTGATTGACACGGCAGTGCGCGGGCGCGGCGAGAGCTTCTTCCTGCAACAATCGCTTGCCGCCGGCGAGAACAATCAATACGCGCTGACCGTCAAGACCGCGGGCACCACCAGCCCCGGCGAACTGGAAGCCTATCGCGTCATCATCGTCAACGACGCCGGCAGCCTGAGCGAAGGACTGGCGGCGGCGATCAAAGCGTTTGCCGAGCGCGGCGGCGGCGTCATCCTTGCCGCTGGCCGCCACACCGACGCCGCGGAATTCAACCGCGCCTTTGCCGGCCTGGCGCCGGCGCAGATCGGCGAGGTCGTGCAATCGCGCAGCTATGCGCTGATGAGCCAGATCAAGAGCGACCACCCCATCTTTGCGCCCTTTCAACGGGGCGGGCGGCTGGCTTCGACGCGAGTCTATGGCTACCACCGCGCCACGGCCAATGATGGGACGACGACCATCGCCGCGCTCGACGACGGCAACCCGATCATTGTCGAAGGGCTTACGGGACGCGGCAAAGTGTTGCTGATGACGACGACGCTCGACACCACCTGGAACGACCTGCCGCTAACGCCGATGTTTCTGCCGCTGGCGCGACAGATGCTCGAATACCTCGGCGGGCGCGCCCAGCCTGCGGCTTACACCATCGGCCAGGTGATCGCCGCGTCGGCCGATACGGATGGCTCACAGCCGGCGATTGATAACCCGGCGGGCGGGCGGCTGAACGACGCGCGGCAAAATCCGACGGGCGAGCTGGCGTTCGATGCCGCGGAGATTGGCTATTACAAATTCCGCTATCGCAACCGCAACGAATTCGCGGCGGTCAATCTCGACACCCGCGAGTCGGATTTTGCCAGGATGAATGTGGACGACTTTGTCGCCAGCCTGACCAGCGCGCCGGGCGACCGCGAGGCCCAGCCCATCCAATCGCCGCACATGACCGCCGAAGAGACCGAAGCGCGGCAGCGTTTGTGGCTGCCATTACTTTTGCTGTCACTGGCCCTGTTTGTCGCCGAAGCGGCGCTGGCGCGGCGCATCCGCCTTGTTAAGTTAGTCGGATGACGGCCGGGAACCTTGCGGGGGCGACAACGAAGGGTCGCCCCTGCAAAAGAAATTGTCTATACTCACTCCATCAGCGAGAGGAGAACGCGCGATGAGTTCACACGAAAAGAGCCTCAATCAGTTAATTGCTCAAGTTCGTTCGCGCATCCGGGCGCGGCTGGCGCTTCGCGGGCTGGCGATCACCCTGGCCGTCTTCGCCGCGTCGCTGGTGCTTGCGGCGCTGCTGGCCGGGCGCATACATCACAAGCCGGGCCTCTTGCTCCTGCTGCGGTTGCTGCCTCTGGCGCTGGCCTGTGCGGCGGGCTTGCTGTTCATTCTTCGCCCGTTGCGCGGGCGGATTGCCGACCGGCAGATCGCCCGCCTCATCGAAGAAAAAAGCGCGCTTTCGGATCGCCTGTCGACGGTCGTCGAGTGCAATGAGAATCTCGGCGGCGCGTCGCCGGCCATCGTCTCTCGTTTGGTCGAAGACACCGCCGCGCGCTGCTCGCGTCTGCGCCTCGATGACGTGGTTGATCCGCGGCAGTCGTATCTGTATGGCGCGGCCTCGATGGCGATCTTGCTGGTGCTGATGGGCTCGCTCTTTTTCGGGCCGTCGCCGCTCAGCTCCGGCATGAGCTCGCTTTACTCGATTGGCGACGTCATCGCCAACACCAAGACGATCAACGTGACGCCGGGGACGGCGCGGGCGCCGCGCGGCTCGGATCAAAAAATCAAAGCCCAGCTTGCAGGCTTTGACTCGGACAACGCGCAGGTCTTCATCCGCCGCAACGGCGCGGACGTTTACGAAGCGCACTTGATGGAGCCTGCACGCAACCCTAACGAGTTTCAGTTCGTCATCTTCAACATACAAGATTCGATTGGCTACTATGTCGAAGCGGGCGGCATTCGCTCTGACGAATACGAGCTGACGGTGGCCGACCTGCCGTTCGTCAAGCAGATCGATCTGCTGTTGAACTTTCCCGGCTACACGCATCTGCCGGCCAAGCGGATTGAGAACACCGGCGAGGTCGCCGCGCTCAAAGGCACGGTCGTGCAGGTGACCGCCAAGCTGTCTGCTACGGCCAAAGCGGCGCGCATTGTGTTGAACGACGGAACGAAGATCGAGATGGCCGCCGATGGCGAGAGCCAGTTCGTCGGCAGCCTGACGGTCAAACAGAACGGCACCTATCGCATTGAACTGACCAGCCTGGACGGCGAGCGTTACAACGGCTCGAACGAATTCGACATCACGCTGCTCGAAGACCACGCGCCGACGGTGACGATTGACAAGCCCGGGCGCGACATGAAGGTCACCAGCATTCAGGAGGTTTTCTCGCAGGTGCGCGCCGAAGACGATTTCGGCGTCACTTCAATTGAGCTTTATTATTCGGTGAATGGCGGCGAAGAGAAGCATGTCGCCCTGCAAGACCTGAAGACCGACACGCCGAAGACCTTGAGCGGCGCGCACACCTTCTTCCTCGAAGAGTTCGGCTTGCAGCCGGGCGATTTTATCTCCTACTACGCCAAGGCGCGCGATAACGGCGCTGATGGCGGACAGGCGTCAACCAGCGATATTTACTTCCTCGAAGTGCGCCCCTTTGACCGCGAGTTTCGCCAGGCGCAACAGCAGGGCGGCGGCCAGGGCGAGGGCGAACAGGACTCGAACGCGCTGACCAGGCGGCAGCGCGAGATCATCGCCGCGACCTTCCGCTTGCAGCGCGAGCAGAACAACTACACGCCGCAGGAGAAGGCCGAGAATTTCGGCGCCGTGACGCTCAGCCAGGAGAAATTAAAGACCGACGCCGACGCGCTGATCGAGCGCATCCACCGGCGGCTCGGTGACCAGCTCAACGCACAGCCGCAATACGCCAAGCTGGTTGAGTACGTGACGCAGGCCGCAAAGGAGATGACCGAGGCGATCCCGCAACTGCATAGCGAGAAGCCGAAAGAGGCGTTGCCGCCGGAGCAGCGGTCGCTGCAACAACTGCTGCGCGCCGAAGCTATCTTCCGCGAGATTCAGGTCGCCCGCGGCGAATCTCAGGGCAGTCAGCAGCAACAGCAAGAGCAGGACATGGCCGACATGTTCGAGTTGCAGCTCGACAAGATGAAGAATCAGTACGAGACCGTGCAGCGCCAGCAGGGTCAGCAGCAGAGCCAACAGCAGGACGAGATCGCCCGCCGGCTGGAGGAGCTGGCGCGGCGGCAGCAGCAACAGCTCGAACAGCGCATGCGCCAGCAACAGCAGGGCAACAATGGCGGTGGCGGCGGCTCGCAGCGCCAGCAACAGGAGATGCTCGATGAGGCGCAGAAGCTGGCGCGCGAGCTTGAGCGGCTAGCGCGTGACCGCCGCGACCCGAAGCTCGAAGAGGCGGCGCGGCAGCTTCAACAATCCGCCGACGAGATGCGCCGTTCGCAGGCGGCGCAGTCGCAAGCGAATTCACAGCAGGGCGGGGGCGGCGAGCAGCGCCAGATGGAAGCTCAGGCGCAAGCCATGCGCGCCCTGCAACGCATGGAGCAGGCAAAGCGGATGCTCGAATCGTCGCGCAGCACAGGCGGCCAGCAGAGCCTACAGCAGTTGCGCCAGCAGGCCGAAGAGGCATTGCGCAAGCAGGACGAAATCAGCCGCAAGGTTGACGACATGGCGCGCAACGGCGAGGGCGCTAACAGCCAGGAGAAGAAAGAGCAGGTTGCCGAGAGCAAGCAAGCACTCGCCGACAAGATGACCGGCCTTGAGCGCGACCTCGACTCGACGGCGCGCAATCTTGGACAGGACAAGCAGCAGGCGGGCGACAAGCTGCGCGAGGCGGCCAACGCCATTCGCAACAACCGCATCCCCGACCGCATTCGCGCCAGCAGCCAGTTGATCGAGAACGGTTTTATGGATCAGGCGCGGGACCGCGAGCGGACGATTCGCGGCAACATCGAAGAGGTGTTGAAAAACATCCAGGCTGCCGAAGGCGGCGCCGGTCGCAAGACGCAGGGCGAGAGCCTGGAAGACGCTTTGAACCGCGCCCGCGAGCTTGCTGATAATTTGGAATCGTTGCGCCGCAAGATGGAAGGGCAGAGCGGCGAGCAGTCGCAGCAAGGTCAGCAGCAAAGTCAGCAGGGGAATCAACAGGGACAACAAGGGCAAAAGGGGCAGCAAGGGCAACAAGGTCAGCAGAGCGGCCAGCCGCAAGGGCAACAAGGTCAGCAGCAGGGCCAGCAAGGCCGCCAGGGTCAACAGGCCGGCCAGCAGCAAAATCAGTCGGGCCGGCAACAGGCGCAAAGCGGCTCGCAGAGCCAGTCTCGCGGCCAACGCGGTCAGCAGGCGGGCCAGCAGCAAGGCCAACAGCAAGGCCAACAAGGTCGGCAATCCGGTCAGCAAGGACAACAAGGACAACAAGGTCAGCAGGGCGGCCAACAATCCGGTCAGCAAAGCGGTGAGCAGGCTAGTCAGCAGGGACAACAGGGACAGCAAGGCCAACAAGGACAACAGGGCCAGCAAGGACAGCAAGGTCAGCGCGGGCAGAGAGGGCAGCGCGGCGGGCAGCAGGGCCAACAAGGTCAGCAGGCCAGCCAGCAAGGCTCGCCCAGCGGCCAGGGCAGTCAGTCGAGCGAGTCCGCATCGTCTCCGGAGGCATCCGAAAGAGCCGGCGGCGGCCCGCCGCGCGCCAGCGGCGACCGGCAGACCGCCAGCGAGTTGCGCGAGCGCGTGAAGGACGCCGAAGAGTTGCGCCGCGCCCTCGGCCACAATCAAGACCTGGCGCGCGACCTCAACCGCATCACCGAGCAGTTGCGCAAAATCAATCCCGACGCCTTCAATGATCCCTCGCAACTGGCGCTGCTCAAGAACGAAGTCATCGAGCCGCTGCGCCAGATGGAGATCGAGCTGGCGCGCCGCCTTCAGGCCAAGCTCGGCAACAACGGCTCAGGGGCGCTCAGCGATGGCGATGCCCCCGACCGCTACCGCAAATTGATCGAAGAGTACTACCGCCGCCTGTCGGCGCGTTCGCCGGAGGCCAAACCCTAGAGCGGCGCTCGCTTGGATGTAGCGCAAGCTAACCGCTTGCGCATTGAGCGGCGCAAGCGGTTAGCTTGCGCTACGTGGCAAACGCAATACGGAGTTTTGAGTGGACATGAAACCAGGAAGAATTGTTTTATACCGCATGCTTCTCGCCTTCGTGCTGAGCGCGTTGCTGGTCACCGGCACCGCCAGCGTCAACGCTAAAGACCATAAGGCGTTTGCCGCGCTGTCGGCGCGCCTTTCAGAGCCCGGCGGTTACTTCGATTCCGATAACCTGATCTCAAACGAGACCTCCTATCAGCATGTGCTGATCAAGATGCGCGAGCTGGGCACTTCGGGAGGCGTTTATCTGGGCGTCGGGCCGGATCAGAATTTCACTTACATTGCGCGCATCCGTCCGCATATGGCGATTCTCATCGACATACGCCGCGACAACCTGCTGCAACACCTGCTCTACAAGGCGCTGTTCGGGCGCGCCCGCAACCGCGTCGAATACCTCTGCCTCTTCTTTGGCAAGCCCTTCCCGAAGTCGAAGGGCTGGGAGCAGAAGACGATCAAAGAGCTGGTCGATTACATGGACAGCACCCCTTCGGACACCAAGCTCTTCGAGAAGTACGCCAAAGACATTCGCAGCGACATACAGAAGTTCGGCTTGCCACTGACGCAGCAAGACACCGACACGATCAACAAGATTCATCGCGCCTTCTTCACCTCCGGGCTCGACATCCGCTATTCGAGCTATCACCGCCCGCCGCGCTCGATCTATCCGACCTACCGCGAGCTGCTGCTCGAACATGACCTGACCGGCCAGCAGAACAACTACTTCAACTCGGAAGACGATTTTCAGTTTCTCAAGAAGATGGAGGCCGACGACCTGATTATCCCGGTGGTCGGCGACCTGTCAGGGCCGCAAGCCGTCAAAACTATTGGCGCCTACTTGAAGGAAAACAAAGAGCGCGTCTCGGCCTTCTACGTCTCGAACGTCGAGTTCTATTTGCAGCGCCAGGGCACCTTCGACAAGTGGGTCGAGAATCTGAAGTCGCTGCCGATTGACGACCACAGCCTGATCATTCGCAGCTACTTCAACTACTATGCGCCGCCGCACCCGCAGGCCGAGCCGAATCACTTCAGCACGCAGTTGCTACAAAAGATCGATGACCTTATCAAGATGTGCGCCGCCGGCGATTGCGACCGTTACGAGGACATCGTGACGAAGAACTCCATCCTCCTGCGCTGAGCCTTTGCACACCTCGAAGAGGGCCGCCGGGCGCAGCTCGCCGGCAGCGCAGCGGCCCGCCCGTCCGGGCTTTTCCGGTGAGCCATGCGCCAACGCGCTAAGGTGTATGAGCAAGCAAGGGGGCGCACGCTCCCCATAACCGGGCCGGCTGTATCGCACAGCCGGCTCACTCTTTTTTCGACGAGCCCGGCTGGCCATTTCTCAATCGCCTTGTTTTCCTGCCGCCTTTCCATCCATACTTTTTCTGAATTTCAAATCAAGGTCTGAAGACGATGAATGGTGACTGTGTGCAAGAGATTCGCATCAATGATTGGCGCGATTTGAGCGAGCGGGTTTACGAAGGCTCGTGGGAGGCAGGGATTGCGCGCTTTCGCTCGAACGTCGCCTTCCGCGGATTGTCCGACGCGAATTACGCCTTGAAGAGCGGCCTTGTCCGCCTCGGCGGCTCGTCGGAAAAACTCGAAGGCCACCTGCTGCGGAACTTCCGCAAGTATGCGCGGCGCGACTCGGCGCCGGATTCGCTCTGGGATTGGATGGCGCTCGGCCAGCATCACGGCTTGCCGACGCGCTTGATTGACTGGACCTATTCGCCCTACGTGGCCATGCATTTTGCGACCGCGCGGCTCGAAGACTTCGAGATCGACGGCGTCATCTGGTGCGTAGACTTTGCCGCGGCCAACGAGCTGATCCCCAAAAAGCTGAAAGATGTGTTGCGCGAAGAAGGCTCGTACACCTTCACCGTGGATATGCTGAACAGCGTCGCCAAGACGCCGTCAGAGTTTGACCGGCTGGCGCATGAGCCTTTCGTCGTCTTCTTCGAGCCGCCGTCGCTCGACGACCGCATCGTCAACCAGTTCGCGCTCTTCTCGCTGATGTCGTCGCCGACCGCGGCGCTCGACGACTGGCTGATCCATCACCCGCAGCTTTGCCGCAAGATTATTATCCCGGCGGCGGCCAAATGGGAAGTGCGCGACAAGCTCGACCAGGCAAACATCACCGAGCGCGTTTTGCTGCCCGGAC
Source organism: Blastocatellia bacterium (assembly GCA_035275065.1). NCBI lineage: Bacteria > Pseudomonadati > Acidobacteriota > Blastocatellia > Blastocatellia bacterium. Next base: position 49,653 of record DATENM010000102.1, on the reverse strand, counting down.
TCGATGGCTTGAGCAGCTGGCTGCGACGTTACTACACGCCGCGCACCCAGCCGATCAATCAGGAGAAAGCGCGCGAGGCTGCCGAGATGCTGGCCAAAGAGACCGCCGGCAATGAGTCGCACTGAAGCGCGCGGCTTGCGGGTTTTGGTCAAGCCGATAACCCCTGCATCCCCCGTATGAGCATGGCTAGCGAAGAACCGAGACGCATCATCAACGACGCCCGCCGCGTCGTCATCAAGCTGGGGACGGCGGTGTTGATGCGCGAAGATGGCGGGCCGGCGCTCTCGCGCTTCTATGCATTCATCGAAGCGATTGCCGATCTCAAGCGCGCCGGCCGCGACGTCTTGCTGGTGTCGTCGGGCGCGGTGGGGTTTGGGGCGCAACGCTTAAACCTGACGCGCCGGCCGCAACTGCTGCCGCTCAAGCAAGCCTGCGCCGCCATCGGTCAGGGCCGGCTGATGGCGCTCTACGCCGAAGGCTTTGACCGCCTCGGCGTCACCACCGCGCAGGTGTTGCTGACCGAAGAGGATTTTTCCAACCGCCAGCGTTACCTGAACCTGCGCGGCACGCTCGGCAAACTGCTTGAGCTGGGCGCGCTGCCGATCATTAACGAGAACGACACGGTAGCGACCGCCGAGCTGGAATCGGAAGAGGCCGCGCCACAGGTGCGCGTCAATTTCGGCGACAACGACAAGCTGTCGGCGCTGGTCGCCAGCAAGACCGAATCCGACCTGCTGCTCATCCTCACAGACGTCGATGGTCTCTACACGGCTGAGCCGAGCAGCAAGGACGCACGGCTGATCCCGCTGGTGTCGGAGATCACGCCGGAGATCGAAGCCCTGGCGCGCGGGCCCGCCTCGGCGTCAAAGGTCGGGCGCGGCGGCATCGGCACGAAGATCGAAGCCGCGCGCATTGCCGCCCGTTCCGGCTGCGCCACGGTCATCGCCGGCGGCAAGCTGCCGCAGATCATCTCGCGCATCTTTGCCGGCGAAGCCGTCGGCACGCTCTTTCTGCCGCAGTCGGGGCTGCCGGGCAAGCGCCGCTGGATCGCTTTCGCGACCACGGTGAAAGCGGCGCTCATGGTCAACGAAGGGGCGCGCCGCGCCCTGGTCGAGCGCAAGGCGAGTCTGCTTGCGGCAGGGGTGATCGAGGTGCGCGGCACGTTCGAGCGCGGCGATGTCGTCAGCGTCATCGATGAAGGCGAGCAGGAATTCGCGCGCGGCATGGTCAACTATTCGAGCGACGAAGCGCGCCGCATCAGCGGTCAGCATTCGACGCGCATCGATGAGTTGATCGAAGACCGCAACTACGATGCCTTGATCACCCGCGACAACATCGCCTTCCTTGAGACCCGGTGATGCATGTGGCGCAAGGCGGTTAGCTTGCGCAGCGACTCGCGCAAGCTAACCGCCTTGCGCCACACGGCAAACGTAATCGAAGATGACTTCAGTAATCGAAGCCGCACGAAAAGCCAAAGCCGCCTCGGCGCAACTCGCGCGCATGACAGGCGCGGCTAAGAACCGCGCCCTGGCGGCGATTGCCGGCGCGCTCGAATCTCAGGCCGAGGCGGTATTTGCGGCCAACCGCCGCGACCTTGAGCGCGCGCGTCAGCTCGTTGAAAGTGGCGAGATGGCTGAAGCGCTATACCGGCGGCTGAAACTCGACGAAGCGAAGCTCAGTGACATGGTGGCGGGCGTCCGGCAGGTCGCGGCGCTCGCGGACCCTGTGGGCGAAATCACCTATGCGATGGAGCTGGATGAGGGCCTGCGCCTCTATCGTGTGAGCTGTCCGATTGGCGTCGTCGGGGTGATCTTTGAATCGCGCCCCGATGCGCTGGTGCAGATCAGCGCCTTATGCCTGAAGAGCGGCAACGCCGTGCTGCTCAAGGGCGGGCGCGAAGCCGAGCATTCAAACCGCGCCTTGTTTGAAATCATCCGGGCGGCGGCGAAAGGCGCGGGCTTGCCCGCGGACGCAATGGCTCTGCTTGAACGGCGCGAAGACGTGGGCGAGATGCTCAAGGCGGAAGGCTCGGTCGATTTAATCATCCCGCGGGGATCGAATGCGCTGGTGCGATTCGTGCAGGAGAATACCAACATTCCTGTGCTTGGCCATGCCGATGGCTTATGTCATGTCTACGTTGACCGCGCCGCCGACCTTGAGAAAGCGTTGGCGATCACGGGGGATGCGAAGCTCGGTTACCCGGCGGCTTGCAACGCGGTCGAGACCTTGCTGGTTCACCGCGACGTGGCGCGAGAGTTCCTGCCGCTTGTCGCCCCTGCGCTCGCAGCGAGCGGCGTTGAGGTGCGCGTAGACCATCGCAGCCGGGCCATCGTCGGGCGCGAAAAAGTGAGCGAGGCAACCGAAGCCGATTGGGGCATGGAGTACTGCGACCTGATCCTGGCCGTCAAGATGGTGGATTCGCTCGACGAAGCCATCGCCCACATCAACACCTACGGTTCACGTCATACAGAGGCGATCATCACCGAAGACGCGGCGGCCTTCGAGCGCTTCTTTGCCGAAGTGGATGCGGCGGGCGTTTATTGGAACGCCTCGACGCGGTTCGCTGACGGCTTCCGTTATGGCTTCGGCGCAGAGGTCGGCATCAGCACGGCGAAGCTACACCCGCGCGGCCCTGTGGGATTGGAAGGGCTGGTGACTTACAAGTACAAGCTCATCGGCGCAGGCCATACGGTCACCGACTATTCCGGCCCAGGGGCCCGGCGCTTTACTCACCGGCGAATCGATGCCAGGACAGACAACGAATAAGTTGCAACCACAAACGCGACGATCAATGCGGCACGAGCGCGCGGCGCTCAGAGTCAAAGGCCAGTTCTGGACGCCTGAGTGGGTGGCCGACGCGATGGCCGCGTATGTTCTCGGCAATGGCGCCGACCATCTTTTCGATCCGGCAGTCGGCGCCGGCGCGTTGTTTCAGGCGGCCAGGCGAATCGCCTCAAAAGCCGGGAAAACCGTCACGCTTTATGGCACCGAGATTGACCCGCAGGCTATCGCGCAGGCGCAGGCGGGCGGCCTTTCATCTGCTGATCTGGCTGCGGTCGAGATGCGTGACTTTGCGATCAATCCGCCGGCGCGGCGATTCCGAGCGATTGCCGCCAACCCGCCCTACATTCGCCATCATCGCCTCTCCCACCAAACTAAGGCCCTGCTGCGACAGTTCAGCGCCGACCTGCTTGGCAAGCCTTTGGATGGCCGTGCAGGGCTGCATGTTTACTTTCTATTGCGGGCGCTGACTCTGCTTGAAGGCGGCGGGCGGCTGGCTTTCATTATGCCCGCAGACACCTGCGAAGGCGTCTTTGCGTCTGCACTCTGGCGCTGGATCACTGAACGCTTCCGACTCGATGCCGTCATCACGTTTGCTTCGGCGGCCTCGCCATTCCCCGCCGTCGATACGAATGCGGTCATCTTTCTGATTGAGAATTCGTTGCCGGTGACGCGCCTGCAATGGGCAGAGGTGACTGCCGCCGACCGCCACGCTTTGATAGATTGGGCGGCGTCGGGGTTTACCGAATCAAATGGCGCGGCACTGGCGGTGATTGAGCGTGAATTGAAAGAGGCGCTCGCGACCGGCCTGTCACGGCCTCCGGTGGCCACGGCCCACACGGGCGCAACGCTGGGCGATTTTGTGACCGTCATACGCGGCGTCGCGACCGGCGCGAATGAATTCTTCTTTCTCACCACACGGCAAGCGCAAGCCTTGCGCATTCCAGGCGACTTGCTGATTCCTGCCGTCGGGCGCACGCGCGATGTGACCGGCGATGCAGTGACCGAGGCGACGCTAAACGAGCTGGCGCGGAAGGGCAGACCGACATGGCTGTTTTCTCCCGATGGCCGCCCTCTCGATTCATTCCCGCCAGCGGTGCGCGATTACCTTCTGCAAGGCGAGCAGATGGGGATTCACCGGCGCACACTGATTGCCACGCGCCAACCCTGGTACAAGATGGAAACGCGCCGCGCGCCGCCATTTCTGTTTGCTTATCTTGGACGGCGCAATGCTCGATTCATCCGTAACTCTGCCGGGGTCTTACCCTTAACCGGCTTTCTCTGCATCTATCCGCGTCCAGGCCGAGAGACGGATAGCGAAAAGCTCTGGCAGGCGCTCAAGCATCCCGACACCGCCGCCAACCTGCGGCTGGTCGGCAAGTCTTACGGTTCGGGCGCGATCAAGGTCGAGCCGCGCGCCCTCGAACGCTTGCCCATCCCCGCGCATGTGCTGGCAGAAACCGGATTGCTTGACACACCGCGCCGCGAGCAACTGGCCCTGACCCTTTAGCGGCGCTTTCCGGGCCGCGCGTTGAAAGGCATGAGCCGCGATGCTAGGCTACCCACAGCCGTTAAGAAGGGAAGCAATGAATAGATGAATGCTTTATTAGAATCCACGGCGGCGCGGCTGGCGTCGCCGGTCGAGCGACGATTGTTTGCCGAATACGGCGCGCTGTTTGTGACGACGGCGACCCCGCCACCGACGATCATCTTTGCCGATGCGGCGGAGGTTGACGCCTTCCAGTTGACCTTGAGCGTCAGCCGCGCCCGCATCGGCGATTACGAGATGACTTTGCAGTCCGAAGCCCTCGACGCGCTGATCCGCGCCGCTTCAGAGATGAACGATCACGAAGGCCAGATCACGGCGCGGGCACAGGATTCCGGCGGGCGCTCTTATCAAGACACGCTGAATCTCTGGGTGCGCAACGTCACGCGCGGCCTCGAACACTGGGAAGCCGAAGGCCGAATCACAAGGGAGCGCGCCTCACATATCCGTCAGCTTGCGCCGGTCGAGCAGGTCGGTCTCATCCTGGAAATCGAGGCGAGCGAAGAACTCTATTTCGGCACCTTCTTCGACCGCTCGATTCTCTATTCGGTCGCCGCGCCGGGGGCGTCTCAGCATCTGTCGCTGCTGGCTTTTGACGTGGCCGAGTATCAGGACGAGCGCGTCGAGCAGGTCCTGGGCCGCTATGGCTGGTTTCGCACAGTGCCGAACGACCTGCCGCATTTCACCTACCTAGGACATAGCCAGGAGCGTTTGCCTGAGCTTGGATTGACATGCATAGAGCGACAGTACCAGGAGCGCGGCTACGCCTTCTGGGTTCCCGACCTTGACCGCCTGGGGTAATCCGACGCCGCGCGGCCGGTGGTGGCGGCATAAGTGTCTCACGGTTGAGCTATGAATGTGACGCGAATGGATTTTCGTCTCTCACCCAGAGTCGTATGGCAGGCGGTCGCCGGGCTGTAACAGAGCTTTTTTTCGTGTGAACGAGCAAGTTAGCGCCGTGCTTGGCGAAAAATCAGCAGCCGGGGCGGACTCTGGCACAACGGTTGATGAAGATAACCGCGAGTTCGGATTTTAATCTCGAACACTCACAAGCGTCCACAGCTCGCACGGTCGCATATTGAAAACTCTTATTGCACAAGACGTGGCGTAGCTAAGCGATTGTGAGAGGGAGGGGAGATGATCCCCTCCCTTCTTCATTTTGGCTCCCGAATCGGCCCTTCGTCCTTGATCTTTTGACCGCCTCCCCTGGCTTGTCGCCGCGCGCGAATCAATCGCAACAACGCCTATGGCCGAAGACCCAATCAGCGGGGACAAATTCTTGCATCTTCATTGCGACCCATAATGCCAGTACAGTTTAGCGGCGACTGGGAGTAGAATCATCTTAAGAGACGCGTGAGTGGTTAGGGACGAACGGGTATGGCCATGAACGAGGAACAGGGAAAGATACTGGTCATCGAAGACAATCGCGACTCGCGTGACATTCTCGCCAAGCTGTTGCGCATGAGCGGCTATGATGTGATCGCGGCAGGCGATGGGGAAGCCGGATTAGCGGCGGCCATCGGGCAAGACCCTGATCTAATTATCACAGACATCCATATGCCGAATATGAACGGCATCGAGTTCGTGCAGCGTGTGCGCCGAGATCACCTGCTCGACAAGACGCCGGTGCTGGTCGTCACCGCCTTCGGGGCGCATGTGGCGCGCGAAGCGATTGACGCCGGCGCGGACGCTGCCGCCGAAAAACCTTTCGATTTTGATGGCTTTCTGGTGACGGTCGGAGAATTGATTGCTAAACGAAAAACGGTGCCGGGCCGGCAGGTCGAGCCATTCACCTGAACCGCTCGCCAGAATCATCCGATGCCTGAAAGCTCCTGATTTGATAGCCTGCCGCGCTTACTGGCCCTGAGGGAGGGTCAGGGCAGCGCTTTTGGCTTCCTGCACGCGTGTGATGATCTTATAAAATAGCGGCTCCGGCGCTTCCGCCTCGCCGGGCTTCTTAGCGCCGCGCTTGATGACCCCTGCGTCTATCGTAAGCCTCCCGAACAACGATTCAATCGTCAGGAAGAAATGGGTCTTGTCGCCCGCCTTCTGCACATCGATGATAAAGGCCTTTTCATGCTTATCCATGAAGCGCGTGATCTTCGGCTTGCTGGCGGTGCCGACCTCTTCTTCATTGAGCGCGAACGCCTTGCTGGCGAGCAGCAAGTCTTCGAGAATCTCGATCTGCGGGCGGATGAAGGTTCCGGGCACCGAGCGGTTGTTGTTATCGGTCAGCAAGATGCTGAATTGCAGAATCCGACCGGCGACCGGCTCGATGTAAAAATCCGGCCCGCTCGGCAGCGGCGCGGCTTTGCGACTCAATTCGTACTGCTTATCCATCGGCATCTCGACGGGGGGCGATTTTGACTTTTGCGCCGACGCTGTCGCCGACAGGCAGACGAAGAAGGTGACGGTGATAACGGTTGCGAATGACTTCTTGATAATGCTCATAACCAGTGATACTCAATAAACGCCCGGCAAGCTGCGCGGTTGCGTTATTAGCAGCGGCGACGGCTCAGACAGTCGTCGGGCTCTCCTCCGCTTGCTCAGGCAGCGTCGAAAACGAAGCCCCCGACTTATTGCCGATCCCCGGGTCTTGCGAAGCCTCGGCTTCAAGCGTTTCGACGTCGGGCGGAATATGATCGGCCTTGCCGCTGCCGCGCGCGATGTAGACGATGCCGCCGGGCAGGCTGGTGATGGCGATGACGCCGAGCCAGAGGATCGAAAGCGCCAGCGCCTGGGGCCGTCCGACCCCCACGGAAGAAAACATCAGGATGTAAGAGGCTTCGCGCAAGCCCGTGCCGCCGACCGAAATCGGAATCATGCTGATCAAGCCGATGGCCGGTATGAAGACCATGTAATCGGCCAGCCCCGCCTCCGTGATGCCGATGGCCCTGGCGGCCAGCAAGTTCACAATGGCGCAGCCAACCTGCACGCCCAGTGATATGACCATCGTCGCCGTGATCATTCCCCAGCGATTGCGATAGACGTTCACCGAGTTGAACAGCCGCTCGACACGGTCGTCCACCCGTTTCATCTTGAACAGGCTCAACAAGCGGTGCAGCAGGTTGTAGGTCGGGCGGTAAAAAATCGCCAGATTAGCGGCCAGAAAACCGATGGCGATGAGCGCGAAGATCGGCACCAGCGGCACGCCGTTGATCGACATGCGCCCCGGCTCTGCGAGCAGTGCCGTCACCAGCGCGATCAACACCAGCCCGCCCATGCCGATGTCGCGGTCGAAGAAGACCGACGATGCCGAGGCGCTCAGTTGTTTAGTCTCCTTGTTCAGGTAGTAGACCTTAACGACATCGCCGCCGATGGCCGAGGGCAGGAAGAAGTTGAAGTACATGCCGAGAAAGTAATAGGCCAGGACTCTTGGAAACGGCACGTCCAGGCCCTGTGGCTTCAACAGCATGTGCCAGCGCCAGGTGCTCAACCCCTGGACGAGAAAATAGACCAGGACGGCGGCGGCGAAGTAAAGCGGGTTCGCCGTGATCAACTCTTTCCAGAGCAGGTTGAAGTCAACCACCCTCAGAAAGATGTAGGCCAGAATGCCGAGGCTAACGGCAATCTTCAGCACCGTGAACAGGGTTTTATTTATTCGGCGAATACCGCACCACCTTGATTTGTGATCAATAACAACTGGGGAGGCTCTTTCTTTTCCAGTATAGACTTCAACTTTACTTGAAAGACCGGACGGCTGGCAAGAACCCTCGCAGGCGTCGGCAATTGCGGCCTGAGCGCCTCGTATTCATCGGCGAGCATCACGCAATAGACGGCGCGGCCCGAACCCCAGGCGTCGAGCAGTTCTTCGGGCCGGTAATACTCGAAGACTGGCCGCCGCAGGTAGAAGACCATGCTCGGCGCGGCGTAGCGGTAATAACCGACCAGCGCGGCGGCGGGCGCTTCGGCTCGAACCAACTCGCAGAACGGGCGCACAGGCTTGAAGCGCTCGAAGTCCGCGAGCGTTCGTGCCACGAATACCAGGTTGAAGGCGACGGCGGTCAACGCCGTCACCAGCACCGCCAGCCGCCGGCGCTTGAACAGGCTGAGCGCCAGGGCGATCAAGCCGCCGGTGGCCGCGATGGCGCCAATCAAGCGCGCGCCGTCAAACTGGTAATCCGCCGCCGAGTGCGCGAAAAGGTAAAGAACGCCCAACCCGCTAGCGGCGATCAAGCCGCCCATCGCCGCCGCGCTCCAGCGCGCCCAGTTGCGCCACGGGCGGGCAATGTGAGCTTCGCTATTGGGGGTTTCGATGGCGCGCGCCAGAAAGGCGCCGACCAGCGCCGCCGCTGCCGGATAGATCGGCAGGATGTAGAGGTCTTCTTTGTTCTGTGACAGCGAAAAGAAGCCGACGGTCACCGCTACCCAGATCAGGCATAATCGTTCGAGGCGCGCGCTTGACGGCGCGCTCGCCTCATTCGCGTTGGCCTGAGTTGTCTCTACCCCTCGCTCTGGGTTGCGGCGCAAGCGTGCCATGAGCCGTGAGCTTTGCAGCCAGCCGCGGGCGGCAAGCAGGAGGACGGGAATGAGAAAAAGCGACCAGGGAAACATATCCCCCAAAACGACCGGGATATAAAAAAAGACGCCGCGGCGCGGCCCCCACACCGGCTGCGTGTAGCGCGACAGGTTGTCTTTCAGGATGAACGTGGAAATGTAGTGCCAGCCGTGCTGCTCGTAGATGGCCAGATACCAGGGCGAGACGATGGCGGCGACGATCAGCGCGCCGAGCGGCAGCATCATCTCGCGCCAGCGCCGCAGCTCGCGGTGCAGCGCCAGATAGATGACTACAGCCAGCGCCGGCAGCAGCGCCGCCGCAGGCCCTTTAGTCAACACCCCCAGGCCCACGGCCACATACATCAGGATGAGGTAGCGCTTTCGCTCGCTGGGGCGCGCTTCGGCGAGGGCGAAGAACAAGAGCGCCGCCGCCATCCACATCGCCATGTAGACATCGATCATGATGCGGCGCGAAAACATCAGAAAGCGCGGCGCAATGGCCAGGGCCAGGGCGGCGTATAATCCCGCTTCTGTCGAATAGAGCAAGCGCCCGAGCGTGAACGCCGTGACGATCATGAGGATTGCGCCCAGCGCAATCGCCAGCCGCTCGGCAGTCGCAGACACGCCGAACAGCTTATAGAACAAGGCGACCACCCAGTATGAAAGCGGCGGCTTGTTGAAGCGTGGCTGATCGTTGAAGCTCGGATTGATGAGGTCGCCCGATTCGATCATCCGGCGCGGCGTTTCGGCGTAGAAGGCTTCGTTGGCATCCCACAGTGACGATGCGCCAAGCCTCGTGAAGTAGGGAACCGCCGCCAGGCAGAGCAGGGCGACGAGCAGGAGATGTCGGCGATTGAACGAGCCAGTCATGAAAGAATCTGGTAAGTATCACATCGCCGTGGCCATCGGCAAGGACGGGGAGAGGGGCTGAGGATTAGGAGGCAGGAGGCAAGAGGCAGGAAGCAGTTTCCCCAGCTCCGTTAGGAGCGCGATGTTTATAGTCATCGAGTCGGCTTGTGCTTCAAGCTCCGTAGGAGCGGCATCTAGACATTTCGCCCCTTCGGGGCTCGGTTCTTTCTTATCTCCGGTGACTATAAACATGGCGTCCCTACGGGACTGCCCCCAGTCCCTAGCCCCTGTTTCACTGTTGTTCATTTCCAAAGCTGATCGAGAGCGGCTGATTGTTGCGGATGACCTTGAGGGTGATCTTGCCGCTTTTTGAATTAATCACCGTGAGCAGTTGTTCGACGCTGGTCAGCTCTTGCTCCTGAACGCTGACGATGACGTCGCCGGCCTTCAGGCCGATGCGCGCCGCCGTGCTACCCGGGGCCACTTCTTTGACCCACACCCCGCCCTTCGGCACTTTAAGGTAACCGGCGAGTTGCTCATTCAGGTTGCCGACGACGAAATCGCCGCCAATGATCTCTTTCGTCAGGTCGGGCCGCGGCGGCGCTGACGATTGGTGCATCATGTTTTCGATAGCGCGCAACGACTCGTTGATGTTGCGTATCTCGTAATCGATTTCGTTGAGCGCTTCGCCGGCTTCGCGCGAGGCCGTTTTGGCGGCCTCCTCTTTGTACTTGAAGTGGCGCTGGACCAATTCCAGCCGCCGCTTTTCGAGCTGTGCGCGTTGCACTTCGAGCGGCTCTAACTGCTGCTCGGAAGTCGAGAACGAATAGCGCCATTCGCTGTCGGCGCGCGCCCCGAGCGTCGCGGTGAACTCGATTGCCTGGTGATTGCGCGAGGCGTGAATCGTCACCTTGCGGCCCGCCGGCGACATCGACAGCAGGGCGATCAAATCGGCGGCGCTGACAATGTCAAAGCCGTCAACGCTGAGAATCACATCGCCCGGCTGCATGCCGCTCAACGCCGCGGGACTTTCGGGCGCGACCTGTCGCAAGATGACTCCGGCGCGGCTCGGCAACCCCGTCTGGTTGAACTCGTCGTCCGCCAGTTGCGCGATACTGTCGCCGCGCGCTCCCAGCCAGCCGGCGGGCACGAAGCCTTTCTTCTCCATCACACGGCGCGCGACGGTGTCGCGGATGAAGGTCAGCGGGAACAGGTAGGCGCGACCGAAGCCGGCGTACTGCGCGATGCCGACGACCTGATTGTCGGGGGTGACGACGACGCTGCTGTCGTTGCGTGACAGCAAGCTCCCGGAATAAACCGTCAGCGCGCCGCGCGCTTTCGCGTAGATGCTGCTTTGACCGATGCTGCCCTGCGCGACAGTGATTGCCGTTGTAAAGACCAAACGCGGGCCTTGCGTCGTCGTCTGCACCTGTTGCTGGATGTCTGTGCTGAGAATCTGCACGCGGGCGCCGGCGTTGAGCGCCCCGGCGGGCGCCAGCTTCGGCTGGCCGCTCTTGAGCGAAGCGACTTCGAGCAGGGCGAAGCCGGTGGCGCCGTCCATGCCGATCAGCCGTGCTTTGTGCGCCGAACCGTCTGCCGCCGTCACGTTGATGAGCGGCTCTTTGTCGAGCGGCGTCAGATTGACGAGCCGTGTAATCACGTGGCCCTGATCGTCAATCACCAGGCCGGTAGCGAAGTTATAAACGTAGGCCGGCGGCGACGCCGGGACGGCGATGCGCTCGTTGCCCTGGCGCTTCATCCACTCGACGTGCTTCTGAAAATCGACCGTGTGGACGACCGAAACGGTCCACGGGTTGGGCGGTGCCGAAGGCGACGGCGGCGTCTGCGCCGCGGCGCTCAGCGTGCAGAGGACGACGAAAAGAAGTACCGCAACTTTACTCATGAAGATAGAAAATAGACGACGCGCTTTGATGGCGTACTGCCGGGCCTGCCGGGCTCGGTTATCCTAAAACGACACAGGGACGGTGCGCGTGGTTTGCGGCTGCCGGCCCGCGTTGACATAAAGCATCGGCTGCGCGCCGACGCTGACGGTCGGCACGGTGACATCGCGCCCGCCATTTTTGCCGGGGATCAGGATCGCGCCACTGTCTACAAAAGCGGCGTCCACAGGAGCCAGCAGCGGCACGCCTGCGCCGCGTCGGATGGCGCGCGCGTGGTTGCCTGCATGTCCGTTCACTGCGGCGACCGCAATGACGCCGCGCGCTGTATCACGCTCCCCGGCTGCGTTATTCGCCGGAGCTTGGGGAGTGAAGAACTGCGATGGCAAGCCGTTTTGAATCGCGCCGGCGATCAGGCCAGAAGTGTTTGCCTGGGCTTGCGGCTGAATCCCGTCAACCGGCGATGCGCCAAACAGGCCGTTGTATTGCGCGACAAAGACGGCGACGGTGAGCGCCGCCGTCGCCGCGCCGACGCGCAGATAGAAAGCCGGGTTGAGCCAGGCCAGCGGCCGGCGCGCTTTGACCGCGGCGAGCCGCGCCTCAAGCACGGCGTTAAAGTTGGGTGGCGCAGTGACGCGCGCCGTCGCGGCGAGCAGATTGCGCAGCGCCGCGCGCTCGCTGGCAAAGCGGCGACATTCGCCGCAAGCATCCGTGTGCCGCGCGACTTCGATATCGAACAGCTCGACATCTTCAGTCTCGTCTATCCGCCTCTTGATTTCGCTACAGACTTTCATAACTCAACTCCAGAGCGGGTCACCCTCAAATGTACGCGCTCAATTTTTCCTTCAGCAGGTTGCGGGCGCGGTTGATGCGCGACTTGACCGTGCCTTCCGATAACTTCAGCACCTCGGCGATGCGGTCATAGCTCAAGCCTTCGACGTCACGCAGCACGATGGCGGCGCGGTACTTCTCCGGCAGTGACGAGATGGCGCGCGCCACAGCCTTGCGACGCTCGTCGCGGATGAGCGTCTCGTCCTGCAACGGGTTGGCGTCGGGCGGGTCCAGCTCAATGGCTTCGCCCTCGTCGTTGGTAAACGGCGAGAACAGCGACACCAGCTTGCGGCGCTTGCGGCGGCGCAATTCGCTGATGGCGAGGTTCGAGGCGATGCGATAAATGTAGGTCGAGAAGCTGTAGTTCGCCTGGTAACGCGACGCGCTCGTATAAATTCGGATGAAGGTCTCTTGCGCCAGCTCGACACTGCGTTCGTAATCATCAAGCATCCGGTAGATGAAGTTGGTGATGGGATTGCGGTAGCGGCGGACGATCTCCTGGAACGCCGCCTCGTCGCCATCACGGATAGCTTCCAGCAACTCGTGGTCGCTGGCCGCCTCGACCGAGCGGCTGCCGCTGAATCCTATCGCTTGCGCCTGAGAGATGACTGTGGCCATTCAGTCCGCGTTTCCTCTTTGGGTTGATCCTCCATCATTATACCCTTTCTCACACACGTCCGGCTAACCACAAAGTTCCGAAATGTTTATGGGGCGACAAGGGACAATATCCGTAGTCAGGAGTCAGGAGTCAGAATGGAAAAGGAAGGGGAGCCTAAAAGATAGAATAGAAGCGCCGGCGGACAAGCGTACTGGCTGCCGCCGACTTCCTTCTTCATTCTGACTCCTGACTCCCTTCCGCTTTGTCACTTGTCACTCGAATGAATGCGCAGCAGGTCGCTCAACAAGGCGTAGGCGGTCTGCGCGACGCCGGGATCGTCTTCGGTGAGGGTCAACTCGCCCATCAGATCGGTCTTGAGCGTTACGGCGTTCGACGCGCCGCGCGCCGCGCCCAATGGCGAGTTCAGCGGCAGGGCTTCCGGCACGACCGATAGACGCACACCGCTCGCGGTGCGCTCGCCGCGCGCCAGCAAACGAATCGCGCGGCCTTGATCTGACGCCTGGCGCAATTGTTCGACGGAGATGCCGCGAATACCTACTCGCGCGACATCGTTTGGGCGGGCGTCCGCATGCATCAAGACGTTGGCGAGCGCGACCGCCTTGACCGCCGCGTCCCAGCCGTCGATGTCGTAATCAGCGTCGGCTTCGGCGATGCCGCGCCGCACCGCGTCTGAGAGCGCCGCGTCAAACGACTGACCGGCTTCCATGCCGCTCAAGATGATATTGGTCGTGCTGTTGAGCAATCCGGTGAAACCGAGAATCTGTACGCCCTTCAGGCAGGATTCGACGAGGTTAAAGACCGGCGCGCCATCCATCACCGTGCCTTCAAAACGAAACCGCGCGCCGTTGTCGGCGGCAAGCGACCGCAACTCACGATAAGCGAAGGCCAGCGGGCCTTTATTCGCCGTGACGACGTGCAGCGAGCGCGCCAGCGCCCGGCGAATGTGCGAAGCGGCGGGCTCGCCGGTCATTGGATTGAGCGGCGACGTTTCAAAGATAACGTCAGCCTCGCCGCGGGCGATAACGCTAAAGGCATCATCCACCGCGACGACGCCAGGCAGCGTCGTCAGCGATTGGCCGCGCTCGACACATTCAGCCGCTTCGCAGAGATCGATCTCTGAAGCGAGAATGCAGCCGTGCCGCGCCGTAGCGATGCCGGTCGTCCGCGTCGTTAAATCATATCCCGCTTCGAGCCGCGCGCGGCGCTCCGCAAGGATGCGCGCAAACGCTCGTGCCACGTTGCCGAAGCCGATGAATGTGAGTCGCTGTTCCATCTATAGAAGTAAGGAGTGACAGGTGACAGGTGACAAGACGCAGAGACTCACGACGAACCTTTCTTGTCACCTGTCACTCGTCACCTTCCGAGCAGGTCGGATTCGGCGTAATCGCAGATGAGCCGCTCCGGGTCTTTGGCGTCGAACGATTCCCGGTCGAGCCACACCTTGACGCGGCCATCAGTCCTTTCACAGATGATGCGGTCGGCATGCACGTAATGGCCGGTCAACTGGCCATATTCGTTGAAGGTGTAGCCGGGAATCAGGTGACGGATTTCGCTGAAAGGGATGATCATTATTTTCTCCGAGATGATGTTGACGTGACAGCATAAGCGATGGCGGCAGCGCCGAGCAACCTGAAGACTTGACGGCAGCGCGCGCGCTTCGTCATCATCGCTTTCCTGCGGCGCAATCGGCTGGCGCCGACTAAGGCAGGCAACGGAGGCTTGATGAAACTTTTATCCATGAAGATCGGCGACGCCAACCACGCCGGCGTCGTCGTCGGCGATGAAGTGCTCGATGTGACGGCTTTGGCGGCGACCGGGGCCGCGTCCGCGGGCGAGTGGCGCGAATCACATCCGCGCCTGGAAGACGCGCTCGATCTCTATCGGCTGGGCGTCGAAAGGCTCTCGGCTCTGGTTGCCGCGCACAAAGAGTCGGGACCGCTTCTGCCTCTCGACTCCATAAAGTTGAATCCGCCGGTGTTAAGGCCGGGGAAGATTCTCGCTGTCGGCTTGAACTATGCGGCGCACGCCGCCGAGCAGAACATCAAGCCGCCTGAGTCGCCGCTGATCTTCTCAAAGAACGTCACCGCGCTGATTGCCGCCGACGAGCCGATTCAATTGCCGCACGCCAGCGAGCGCGTGGACTATGAAGCCGAGCTGGCTTTCGTCATCGGCAGGGAAGCGCGCTCGGTTAGCGCCGCAGACGCTTTCGATTATGTCGCCGGCTATACGATTGTGAACGACGTGACGGCGCGCGACCTGCAAGCGCGCGAAAAACAGTGGGTGCGCGCCAAAGGATTGGACACCTTTGCGCCGTGCGGCCCCTGGCTGGTGACGCAAGATGAGATCGCTGATCCGCACGCCCTCGATATCTCGCTGCGCGTCAACGGCGAATTGCGCCAGCAATCGAACACCAGCGATTTGATTTTCAAGATAGCGCAACTGGTCGAGTTCATCTCGCAGGATTTGACCTTGCGGCCCGGCGACATCGTCAGCACCGGCACGCCTTCCGGCGTCGGCGTCTTCATGGACCCGCCGATCTATTTACAGGGCGGCGAACAGATCGAGATCACGATTGCGGGCATCGGCCAGTTGCGCAACCCTGTGGCCGGTCGCGCCGCGCGTTAGGCGGGAAGAACGCGCTACAGCTCGCGTTCTTCTCTGAGCTTGCGGTAGATGTCTTGCGGGTTAGTGGTCGCCGGCATGGTTTCGACCACCATGTAATCGGGGATTTGAATATGGATCACATCGCCGAGCGAATTGGTGCGCGGGATTTGCCAGACAATGCCGTTCCAGGTCGCGAGGTCGAACGATTCGGGATCGTCCGGCGCTCCCCGCACTCTGATCCAAGCTTGCTGACCCTTGTTCATGATCGTCTGCCCACACCTTCACTCTAAATCATCGTTACCGGCGCTGCCACGAGATCGGGGCGAAAGAGCAATTACACAGTGCCACACCCGGCAAACGATTTCAAGAGGGTCTTTCGGCGCGCCGCGAGCTCTCGCCGCAAGCCCGCGCCAAACTACGCAATCCGATGATCAGGCAAACCGCAACCGATGACAAACAGGCGCTCGAGCGCAAGCTGCGCCGCCATGGCATTGAAGGCGAAGCGGCGTTTCGCCTTCTGGCCGCGCGTTATCTGAACGCGGCCGCTTGCCGTCTCTCTGAGCCACAGGCCGCACGCCTCAAAGGTTTGAAACCATCCCTGGCCGTCTTGCGTCGGGACGCCGGGCTGGCGCGTTTGCTTGACGAAGTAGTCGGCACAGACCGACGCGGCGAACGGCTGGCCGACTGGTATTTGCATTTCGTCGGGCGTCGATTCCGCGAAGGCTCAGGCAAGTTCTTCACGCCGCGCCCGGTCGCCGAAAGCATGGCGCGCTTGCTGCCACGAGTTGATGGGGCGGTGATTATGGACCCGACCTGTGGCGGCGGCGGTTTCTTGCTGGCCGCATCCGAGCGTTGGGGCGAGGCCCGTTGCCATCTGGTCGGCAACGAGATCGAGCCCTCACTCGTGGCGCTCACCGCCATCTCGCTTTGCCTGGCCGCGCCCGCACATCACCGGCGGACATTGATCGAAGCGAACCTTTATGAGTTCGCCGCGCCGCTCAGGCGATGGCGCGGCCGCGTCGATTACATTCTCGCCAACCCGCCGTTTTCGCTGTCGCTTGACGCGGTGCCGAGCCGTAGCCGGCTGTTCGCGCTCGGCTACCGCACGAGTGACGCGGTGTTTCTCGATGTCTGTTTCGAGCTGCTGCGACCGGGCGGGCGACTGGTCTGTTTGCTGCCGCATTCGCTGATCGTCAATGCCGAGTTTCGCAGGCTGCGCGCGGCGGTCGAAGAGCGTTGGCATATGCGTGGCGTCATCACACTGCCCGAAGGCATCTTTCACATGGCCGCCGGCACGACGGCGCGCGCAGACCTTCTCATCCTCGACAAGCGCGACCCACAGGCCGAGCGGCAATGCCATCAGGCCGTCTTTGCCAGCGCGCCCACAGCCGGTGTGCAGCTCAACCGGCGAATGAAAGATGGCTCGAATCAGTTAGCTGAGATCGTCGCCCGCGAGGACGTCCGCGAGGCCCTGGGCTTGAATGAAGGATGATGATGAACAAGCACGGCACACTATTCGTCCGCATTGTTGAAGAGCGACAGCGACAGCCGGCCATCTGGGACCCGCACCTTTACCAGTCGGCCAAAGCAAGCGCCCTTTTCGGCGATTATGTCGAGGTGCGCGGCCTGCGCCGTTCGGCCAGCGATTCGTCTTCGCCCTTTCGCCCGATTGAATATGGCGATATCAGCGGCGGCGATCATCTGACCTTCAGGCTTGAAGAAGCGAATCAACAAGGAGCGGTTCAAGTTGCGCCATCGAGGTTCTGCTTGATCGGCGAGCGGGCGTTGTTGATGGGGACGATGCGCGCCTATCTCGGCAACATCATCGTGACGCCGCGCGCCGCGTGGCTCGGACGCCGCGGCCCGCTCAGTTTTGCGGTGAAGTCCGAATTTGTTCAGCTCGTGCCGCGCGATGGGATGGTCTATTTCTGGTGGGCGGTTGGGCGTTCGGCGTCATTTCTCGCCAACCTGCCGGCGGGTGGCGGCGGCACGCGCCCGCGCTTGCAGCCCGCGACCCTGGCGGCCACACCTGTGCGCGTGCCTGAGCTTGAGCAGCGCGCGGCGCTCAATGCGCAGCTTGAAAAGAGCGCCGCCCGCGAGTGGCGCGAGTGGCACCGCCTGAGGGCAATTCTCGATTCGCTTGGAATGAATGCCTAGATTACGGTCGTGACGATCTCGCGCATCGAGCGTTGCAGCTCGCGGTCATCGGTGATGGGGCTGATGATGGCGACTTCGCAGGCGATGTGCGGCGCGATGCCGCTCGATACCAGTTGCGCGGCGTAGACCAGCAGGCGCGTCGAAACGCCTTCTTCCAGGCCGTGGCCTTTGAGGTTGCGCACCTTCTCGCCGATCAGCACCAGGTCGCGCGCCGTCTGCTCGTCGACGCCGCCCTCGTGCATCAGGATGTCGGCTTCGAGCGGCGGCGGCGGGTAATCGAATTCCAGCGACACGAAGCGCTGCCGTGTGGACTGCTTCAAATCTTTCAAGACGCTTTGATAGCCGGGATTGTAGGAAACGACCAGCAGAAAATCGTCAGTCGCTCGCAAGATGGTGCCGCGCTTTTCGACCGGCAGAATCCTGCGGTCGTCCGTCAGCGGGTGAATCAGCACAATCGTGTCTTTGCGCGCCTCGACCACTTCATCGAGATAGCAGATGGCGCCGGCTTTAACGGCGGTCGTCAGCGGGCCATCGTGCCAGACGGTCTCGTCGCCTTCGAGCAGAAAGCGGCCGACGAGGTCGGTTGATGAGAGGTCTTCGTGACAGGCAACCGTCACCAGCGGGCGCGACAGCCGCCACGCCATGTATTCGATGAAGCGCGTCTTGCCGCATCCGGTCGGGCCTTTGAGCATCACCGGCAGCTTGGCGCGATAGGCGGCTTCAAAAAGCTCGACTTCATCAGCGACGGCGAGATAATAGGGCTCGCGCGCCAGTGTGTACTTCTCGATGTCTTGTTCAACGGTCTTGTGTTTGGTAATCATCGTCCTGGTGTAAGACTGCGAAATTGGCTCTCCAGCAACCACTCGTGTATAATTTCAAACTTTAGAACCAGCCTGCGCCCCTGACTGTGCGCCATGTGAAAAAGGATCATAGCACTGGCTTGCGGGGCGGGCAAAGTATGAAGTGTTATGGCAAAGATCGCAGTAGCAATGAGCGGCGGCGTCGATAGCTCGGTGGCCGCCGCGATTCTCAAGAATCAAGGCCACGACCTTGTCGGCTTCACGATGCAGTTGTGGAATCAGCGGCGACGGCTGGCGCCCGGCGACGAGCCGCAACCGAGCCGCTGTTGCTCGCTCGACGATGTCTATGACGCGCGCCTGGTCGCCGAAGGTCTGGGCTTCCCGTTTTACGTTCTCAATCTCGAAGCTGATTTCGAGCGCGCCGTCGTGCGCCCGTTCGTCGCCGACTATCTCGCGGGCCGCACGCCGATTCCTTGCGTTTCGTGCAATACAAAACTGAAGTTCGCGCGGCTGGTCAGCACCGCTAGAGAAGTCGGCGCCACTCGCGTTGCGACCGGCCATTACGCGCGCGTGGAATACGACGAGCGGAGCGGGCGATATACGCTGCTTAAGGGGCGCGATCTCTCGAAAGATCAATCGTACTTTCTCTTCGAGATGACGCAGAAGCAATTGGCGCACGCCGTCTTCCCGCTCGGCAACATGACGAAAGCCGAGGCGCGCGAGATCGCCCGCACGCTCGGACTGGAAACCGCCGAAAAGCCCGAAAGCCAGGAGATCTGTTTCGTGCCCGATGGCAACTATGCGGCTTTCGTCGAGAAGTACGCGCGCTATGAGATGAACCGGGGCGACGACCGGACGCTTCAGACGGGCGAGATTACCACCGCAGAGGGCGAGGTCATCGGTGAGCACGGCGGTCTGCATCGCTACACGGTCGGCCAGCGCCGCGGGCTGCGCATCAGCTCGCCCGAGCCGCTCTACGTCGTCAAGATCGATGTGCCGCGCAATCAACTGGTCGTCGGCAAGCACGAAGCGCTGTACCAGTCATCGTTTACTGCCAACGGCGTGAACTGGATCGCCATTGCGCCGCCGACAGAGCCTGTGCGTGCCGCCGCGCGCGTCCGCTATCGCGCCGTGGAAGCGATGGCGACGATCACGCCGCTCGGCGCAGGCCGCGTGCGCGTCGTCTTTGATGAAGCGCAGGCCGCCATCACGCCCGGCCAGGCGGCGGTCTTTTATGACGGCGACCGCGTGGTCGGCGGCGGCTGGATTGAAGCCGTCGGCGAATAAGGCGACGCGGCGACGCGGGGAAAGAGCGACGCGGCGACACGGAGAAGCGGGGACGCGGCGAGGGATTTTTATATGAGAGCCTCTTTCTATCATTCGAGTCTTGCATCTGTCTCTGCGTCTCCGCGTCTCCGCGTCGCCGCGTCGCTCCTGTTTCTCGTCTTTTGCCTTTCCGCGTGTGGGCCGTCTCGCCCGGCGACGGTGAAGGCGGACGCCGCGACGGGCAACTGCCCTGTGTGCGGCATGCAGGTGAGCGGCGCGGACGAGACGACGGCAGAGATTTATTACAACGACGGCACCAAGCTGATGTTTGAATCGCCCGGCGATTTGCTGGCGTTTTACACCGCGCCCGCCAAATACAAGGCGGCGGCGGCGCAGCAGGAACGCGCCAACATCGCGCGAGTCGTGTTCAAGGATTATCAAACGCACCAGCCTGTGGATGGGCGGCAGGCGGCGCTCGTTTATGGCAGCCGCGTCGAAGGGCCGATGGGGCCGGATTTCTTGGCTTTCACGAAGCGCGCCGATGCCGAGACCTTTGTTGCGGCAAACGGCGGTAAGGTGATTGGCTTAAACGAAGTGACGCCGGAGATAGCGCAAGCCACCGGGCACGGCCATTAGATAATTGTCCGGTGTAGCGCAAGCTGTTAGCTTGCGCATGGGCGTGCGCAAGCTAACAGCTTGCGCTACAAGTGAACGGTTCTGAATTGAGAGTCGGTCTATGATGAGAAAAGCATTCTTCGGACGAATAGGATTGGCGCTGCTGTTATTGCTGCCGGCATCGCTCCTGGCGATGGCGCAAAGCGGCGGCACGGCGGCAACGGGGGCGCGCGGCAGCGCCGGCGTCGTCAAAGCGCAAGGCTATGTTTCGACCGACGCCATTCGGCCCGGCGATAAATTCAAAATCGCCGTCGCGCTCGACATCGCCGAGGGCTATCACGTTCAGGGACACCGGCCGTCCGCAGGGCTCATCGCCACTGAAGTCCAGTTCGAGCCGGTCGCCGGCATCGCCATCAAAGAGCCGACCTATCCCGCGCCCAAGTACATCAAGCTCGAATCGCTCGGCCTCGGCGATGAGGCGCTCGCCGTTCACGACGGCACGATCTATGTTGTGGCCGACGCCGAAGCCGATAGCTCGATCAGGCCGGGGCCGCTTGAGATTCGCGCCCGCTACACCGTGCAAGCTTGCAATGACCGCGTTTGTCTCGCGCCCGACACCCTTGATCTCGCCATCCCTGTAAAGGTCGCGGTGGCTACGGCAGCCGTCAAAGCGGCGAATGCCGATGTCTTCGCGAAGGCCGCGGCGCAGCCGGCGTTCGATGCTGCGGCCAGCCGGAATGCGGCGGGCGAGTTGACGCAGTTCGGCGGCGGTGGCTCGCGTTCGAGCCTGTTCGACAAAGGCATCGTGACGATTCTCGTCGGCGTCTTTCTCGCCGGACTGGCGCTGAACCTGACGCCGTGCGTCTACCCGATCATCCCTATCACCATCGGCTTCTTCGTCAATCAGAACGCCGGCGCGGCAAAGCCGCGACTGGGCCGCACGTTTGCGATGGCTTCGATGTATGTCATCGGCATGGCGGTCACCTATTCGATTCTCGGCGTGATTGCCGCCAAGTCAGGCGGCCTGTTCGGCGCGGCGTTGCAGAACCCCATCGTGCTGGTGGCGCTTGCCTGCGTGATGCTGGCGCTGTCGCTGTCAATGTTCGGCGTTTATGAAATTAAAGTTCCCGAAGCCTTGAACCGCTTTGCCAGCTCCAGCACGCAATCTACGAGCGGGCTGGTCGGCGCGCTGGTGATGGGGCTAACGATGGGCATCGTCGCCGCGCCGTGCATCGGCCCGTTCGTGCTGGCGCTACTGGTCGAAGTCGGGGCGCGCGGCAGCGCCGCGTATGGCTTCCTGCTCTTTTTCGTGCTGGCGCTCGGGCTCGGCCTGCCTTACTTGATTCTCGGCACCTTCTCCGGCGCGATCAAATCGCTGCCGCGCTCGGGCCTGTGGATGGTGACGGTGCGCAAAGTCTTCGGCCTGGTGCTGATCGGCATGGCGCTCTACTTCTTGATGTCGCTGATGGGCCGCTGGACGACGCTCGTCTTCGTCATCTTCTTTGCGCTCTCGGCGCTCTACCTGATCTTCTACGAGTCGGGTAAGGCAAAGCCCGCGCAGTTCGCCTGGCTGTTGCGCGTGATCGGCATTGGCGCGGCGGCGGTCGCCATCTGGCTGGTCGTGCCGAAGAAGGTCGAGGCGGAGATCGAGTGGCAACCTTACAGCGAAGCGGCGGTTGCCCAGGCTCAACGCGAAGGCCGCGGCGTCATCATTGATGCTTACGCGACGTGGTGCATTCCGTGCAAAGAGCTTGACCAGGCGACCTTCACCGAAGCGAGCGTCAAGCGCGAGGCCGAGCGCTTCGTGACCTTAAAGCTCGACCTGACCAGCCCAGAGAAGGGCTCGGAGGCGGCGCGCGCCAGAGATAAATTCGGGGTTCGCGGCGTGCCCACGGTCGTCTTCATTGACGCGACAGGCCACGAGCGCGATGAGCTGCGGCTCGAAGGCTTTGAAAAGCCCGCGCTCTTTCTCAGCAGAATGAAGCAAGTCCCAGGCGGCCAGCCCGCGGCGACGCAGATTGCTAAAGCCCGCGCGGACGATAAAGCGCCGCTCTCGGATGCGACCGCCGACGGCGCAGGCGGCGCGCTGCCGGCATTGAGTCTCAGCTTGTTAAGTAGCGGCGCGCTCAACACCGACCAGTTGCGCGGCAAGGTGACGGTGATCAACTTCTGGGCGACGTGGTGCGTTCCCTGCAAAGCAGAGATTCCGATGTTCAACCGGTTCATCACAGACTACAAAGCGCGCGGGTTGGAAATCGTCGGCATCTCGCTGGATGAAGAAGGCGCGGCGAAGGTCAGGCCGTTCGTTAAAGACAACCCGATGAGCTACACCGTCGCTATCGGCGATAAGCAGACCGCCGCCGCGTTCAATGTCGATGATTCGCAGTTGCCTGTGACCTTGATTGCCGATAAGCAAGGGCGCATTCGTTATCGCCACCTCGGCCTGCCGAAGTCGAACGACGAGTTCGAATCGAAGATCACCGAGTTGCTCAACGAATGATCGGTTATTATTAAACCGCAGGATGGCTGGAGATGTGCTTCGCACGCGGCGGCCGCGGAGGAACGCAGAGGCTGAATCAATCCTCTGCGTTCCTCCGCGCCCTCTGCGGTTAACCTGCCTTCAGACAGCCGCCAGGATATTTGCCGCGGTGTGGCCGCTTAAGACGGCGCTCTCGATGGTGTCGGGCAGGCCGGTCGCCGTCCAACCGCCGGCGAGAATCAGGTTCTCAATCGAAGTTCGCGGGCCGGGCCGCAAGGTGTCTGATTCAACCGTGTGCGACAGGGTCGCCTCGCGCTCTTTGACGATGCGACTGTGCAGCAAGCGGGCGTCGCGGCTTTCAGGCAACAGCTCGTGTAATTCGCCGAGCGCCATCTCGACAAGCTGCTCCTTCGTCCAATCGACAAAGTCATGCGCGGCGCTGATGATGACGGCGAACTGATTGGAAGATTCCGTCGGCTTGACGATCAAGTTCTTATTAAACAGCCACTGGCTGCGCGTGCCGATCAAGCCGGCGAACTGCCGATCAAAGACGCTGCGATCAAACCACAGGTTGATCGAGACAATCGGCGCCGCCCGCAATCGCTCAACCGCCGCGAACTCTCCGGCGCGCAATGCTTCAGGCAGCATTTTCAACAATGGCGCGTGCGGCACGGCGCTGATCACTGCGTCGGCGGCGAGGCGCTCGCCGCTTTTAAGCTCAACCTCGACAACCCGCCCGCCTTCGATCACCAGCCGCTCGACCGTCGCGCTGGTCTTTATGGTGCCGCCGCGCGCTTCGATGAATCGTGTCGCGCCTTCGGTGTATAGCTCGCTCAGGCCGACGCGGGCAATGCCGATGCTGGTGGCTTCGCGCCCGCCGCCGAAGGCTTCTTTCAGCACCACCTTGAGCATCGCCGCCGACGCCACCCGCGGGTCTTCGTTGAGCGTGGCTATGGCCATCGGATACCAGAAGCGCTCGCGGATGCGCTCGGATTGGCCGAGGCGCGCCAGCCACTCTTTGACCGTCTGCGGCGCTTTGCCCTGCCCGTTTCGTTGAATCGCCCGCCCGACGCGAACGACGCCGAGCTTATCGCCGAGCGTCAAGCCGCGCATTCGCAACAGGCCGGCGACCGCATGCAAGGGCGCGGGCAAGCGCGGGCATTCGAACGAGGTGTAGCCTTGCTGGCGATCCAGAAAATCGACCCGCGGGCGATCTTGAAAGGCCAGCCGGTCGAGGCAGCCGATCTTTTTCAAGAAGGCAATCGTCTGCTGATAACAGCCCATGAAGAGATGCTGGCCGTTATCAACGACGTCGCCGGTCTGCTGATCGATGAACGAGTAAGCGCGACCGCCGAGGTGGCCGCGCCGTTCAAGCAGGGTCACCGCCGCGCCGCGCTCGCTCAGCGCAACGCCCGCCGCAAGGCCGGCAAATCCGCCGCCGATGATGATGACCCGCCTGGCCGTCATGACTTCTTGAACTTGCTCCTGAGCCAGATTTCGAGGGCGACCTTCATGCGCCGCTTCTTCGAAACCGTCAGGCGGTTGCGGAAGACATTGAACTGCACGCCGGGCATCTGTTCGAGTATCTCGCGATAGATCGTCGCCATGATCTCCGCGGCGAACATTGAAGGGCGGTCGGTTTCGGGCAGCGAGGCGGCGGCTTTCATGAAATACGACCGCGCCCGCTGATACTCGTGCTTCATGAGCTCGATAAACGGCTGATTGTAGCGGTGCGCCCGCAGGTCGTCGGCCGTATAGCCGAAGCGTTCGAGGTCTTCGAGCGGCAGATAGATGCGGCCGCGCTGAATGTCTTCCTTGAGGTCGCGCAGGATGTTCGTCAGTTGCAAGGCGAGGCCGAGGTTGACGGCGTATTCGCGTGTCCGGGCGTTCTCGTAGCCGAAGATTTCAATGCAGATCAGCCCGACGGTCGAAGCGGCGCGGTAGCAGTATTCGCGCAGGTCAGCGAACGATTGATAGCTGTGCCACTTCAAATCCATCTCCATGCCGTCAACCAGGTCGAGGAAAGGCTGCTTCGGCAGATCGAACTCTTCGACCGATTCCATCAGCCGGTCGCCGAATGCAGTGGTCGGCGTGCCGCGATAAATGAACTCGATCTCGTCACGCCATGTCTGTAGCTCGGCGTAGGGGTCGCGGCCCTGCGGGTCTTCGTCAACGATGTCGTCGAGCAGGCGCGCGAAACGGTAAACCTCGGTGATCGCGCGGCGCTTGGCTTTTGGCAGCAGCAGAAACGAATAATAGAAATTCGATCCGGCAGCGCCGGCCAGACGCCGCGGCGCGGCGAGCACGCGGCCCAGAGTTGTTGAAGCGTTTGAGCTCATCGGCGGCGGAAGATGGATTTGCTGGCGGCGTTGAGCGCGACGCGCAGCTTGTCGGTCGTGGTAATCACCGGACGGCGGGTGAAGACGTCGAAGCGCGCGGCTTCGATGCGGTCAAGGATGCGCGTGCCTCCCGTCCAGACGGCGCGCAGCTCAAGCCCGAGGCGGCCGCTGACGGTCAGGCAGAGCGGCTTGCCATGGATGAACAACTCGCGGGCGCGTTTGACTTCGTGCTGCATCAGCGCGACGAACTTTTCTGTCGCCGCCTGGCGCTCGATGTCTGCGATGGTGAGGCCGAATCGCGCCAGGTCTTCGGCGGGCAGATAGATGCGGTCTTTGGCGAGGTCAATGGCAAGGTCCTGCCAGTGATTCGCCAGTTGCAAGGCCGTGCAGATGTCGTCCGACCAGCGGTGCAACTGCTCGTCGCGGTAACCGAACAGCAAAAGGATCAACCTGCCGATGGGATTGGCCGAGCGGCGGCAATAATCGATCAGCTCGACCTCAGTCTGATAACGTCGCTTGGTGACATCCTGTGAGAATGCCGAGAGCAAGTCCTCAAACAGGGCGAGAGGGAGATCGAATTGCCGGCGCGTTTCGGCGAGGGCGATAAAGATGGGATGGGTTGCCGGCTCACGCTCAGAGGCGCGCAACAGGCGGCGCCACTCGTCGAGTAGCGCCAGGCGCTCGTCATTGCTGTGCGGCTGATCATAGCCCTCGTCGGCAAAATCGTCAGCCGTGCGCGCGAAGGCATAGATGGAATAGAAATGCTTGCGCAGCGGGCGCGGCACCAGCACCGAGCCGACAGGGAAATTCTCGTAATGCGCGCGCGCCAACCGCTCGCAGAACTTGTAAGCCGCGGCCACCGTCCACTGCCCGGCGGTGATCTGCGGGCCCTCTATCGCAGCCGCGAGCTGACTCGATATCGTCTTTACGCCTGTGCTCATCGGTAATTCGAAAGCGGGATGCTATTCGCCAATCTCAAGGTTAGATTATATTGGCTTCGGGCTGATGAAGAAAGCGGCGATGGCATTGATGAGATATTGATGAGATGTGGAAGGGAATCTAAACACAGAGGCACAGAGCAGTACAAGAAATATCGAAAAGAGGGCATGACCTCTACTCCACGCCTTCGAGGAATGTCAATTACCAATAAAAACTGATTGCTTTGCCTAACAGGTTAAGATATAGTGCCGCGCCGTGGGTTGTAAGATAAACGAATCATCAAAGGAGATAGAGATGGCAACTGCTAAAAAAAAGGGGGAGAAGAAAGCCTCCAAAGATGGGGCGAAAAAGGGTGAGACCAAAAAGAGCGGGACTCATTCCGGAGGAGCAAGGAAGTAGTGAAACTTGAAGACTCCAGAGAGAACTATTACTTTTTCACTGGTAAAGTCAGCGATATTGTAAGGCAGCTTGGGCTAGCGGGTATAGGTTTGGTGTGGGTTTTCAAAATAGACGTTGGCGGAAGGCCAGTTGTCCCACCAGATTTGGCAACGGCTGCAAAGTGGATCGTCATAGGATTGGGATTTGATTTACTGCAATATGTTTACGGCGCTCTAGCGTGGGGTATTTACAACAGGTACAAAGAAAAATCAGATATAGACGTAGATACTGAGTTCACAGCGCCTCCGCAAATTAACTGGCCAACCAATACTTTCTTTTGGCTGAAAGTAGGGGCGATACTAACTGCGTATGTATACATTCTGAAGTTTCTGGCGACTTATATCGGCTAGAAGTGCGCCCATCGGCACCCGCCCTTCAAACAGAGCCTCTATGTTTATTTCGGTTGAAACAGCGGCGCATTGACGGTCGCCGGCTGGCCCTTCAAATCCTGAGCGTGCAGGCCATTGATGTCGGCGTAGAACGACAGCCGTCCGCTCTTGCCATACGCGACCGGCACCGCCGTGACGTTGAACGAGGATTGATCGGCGCTCAAGGTCATCACGAAGCGATAGCCGTTGACCAGGCCGCTCTCCATCTCCTTCGGCACGCCGCCGAGGCGGATCAATTCGGCAAGCGAGGTGGCGCGGCCCGGGTACTTGCGCCCGTAGAGAACCTCTGCGCCGATGATGTGCTGAAGGATATCGACGGTTTCGTCTTCGTTGGCAATCATTCGGGCGTTGAAAAAGTAAGCGCGGCCCTGCTGCTTGACCTCCGCGAGCGCGCCTTGATCGCCCACCAGCCATTCGCCGCCGACGTGTATGAGTGCGACCACCTGCGGCTGCTCATTGTCGGCAAACTTCAGCATGACGATTGCGGTGTCGCCTGTGACCTGCTCGCCCTGCGGCTCGATGCGGTCGGGAATCTGCGCGAAGGTGCGGGCAAAGTCGGGCTCCAGTTCTTGCAGCTCGGCTGCCGATAAGCCTTCGACCGCGCCGCGATAGACCGAATGGCGGAAGCCTTCGACGTAGCGTTTTTCTTTTAGCGCGCGGTAGAAATTCAGCGCCGCCGCGGTTGGCGTCTGCGCCTTCTGCGCCGCGGCCACACCGGCGCTCAAGGCCATGATGATCAGCGTGCTAATGATCCTTTTCATCAACTACTCCGGCGATAATTTCTGGGGAGGCGATGCTGGGGGGAGCGGCTTAGACTATACAACTCCGTGCCGCGCCTTTCAAGAATCAAAGCGGCAGCGCGAGCCCGCGGGCTCGCGCTGCCGCTTGCGGCTATTCGGTGGCGCGGCCTTTCGGTCGCTGATTTGAGGCGAGAATCTTCTTGCGCATGCGGATCGAAGCGGGCGTCACTTCGACCAGCTCGTCTTCGCGAATGAATTCAAGCGCCTGCTCAAGCGACAGCTCGCGGAAAGGCACCAGCCGCATGGCTTCGTCGGCGGTCGAGGCGCGCATGTTGGTCAGCTTCTTCTCTTTGACGACGTTGACGTCGAGGTCTACGTCACGGGCGTTCTCGCCGATCACCATGCCTTCGTAAACCTCTGTGTTCGGCTTGACGAACAGCTCGCCGCGCTCTTGCAGGTTATAGAGCGCGTAAGTCGTCGCCGTGCCCGAACGATCCGCCACCAGCGCCCCTGTGATGCGCTGCGAGATCGTCCCCTGCCACTCGTCCCAGCGCAGGAAGATGGTGTTGATCAGCCCCGTGCCCTTGGTATCGGTGAGGAACTCGCTGCGAAAGCCGATCAGGCCGCGCGAAGGGACTTCAAACTCCATGCGCACGCGGCCCGTGCCGTGGTTGACCATCTTCATCATGCGTCCCTTGCGCCGGCCCAGCGCTTCGGTGACGATGCCGATGAAGGTGTCCGGGCAATCGATCACCGCCAGCTCGATGGGCTCCAGCCGCTTGCCGCCTTCGTTGTGAGTGATGACTTCGGGCTTCGACACCTGTAGCTCGTAGCCTTCGCGGCGCATCATCTCGATAATGATGGCCAGCTGCAATTCGCCGCGCCCGGACACTTTGAAGGTGTCCATCGAATCGGTGTCTTCGACGCGGATGGCGACGTTGGCGAGCGCTTCTTTGTCGAGCCGCTCGCGGATTTTTCTGGACGTGACGAAGCGGCCTTCGCGGCCCGAAAAGGGCGAGACGTTGACGCCGAAGAGCATCGAAATGGTCGGCTCGTCGACGGTGATGCGCGGCAGCGGGCGCGGGTCGTCGGCTGCCGAGACGGTCTCGCCGATGTAGATGTCTTCAATGCCGGCGAGCGCGACAATCTCACCCGCCTCGGCGCGGTCAATCGGTGTTTGCTTCATGCCCTCGAAGGCGTAGAGCTTCGACACGCGGGTCTTCTCGACGCGGCCATCCAGCTTGCAAATGCTGATCTGATCGCCGACCGCGACCGCGCCGGAAAAGATGCGCCCGATGGCCAGCCGCCCGACATAGTCGTTGTAATCGAGATTCGCCACCAGCATCTGCAAGACCTCTTCGCGCGGCGGCGGCGGCGGCGGGATCGTCTTGATGATCTCGTCAAACAGCGGGCGCAAATCCGTGCCGTCGCCGTCCAGGCTCCGCTTGGCGATGCCGTCGCGGGCGATGGCATAGATGACGGGGAAGTCCACTTGATCTTCGCTGGCGTCGAGATCGATGAACAGGTCGAAGACTTCGCTGACGACCTCTTCGGCGCGGGCGTCCTGGCGGTCTATCTTGTTGATGACGACGATGGCCGGCAGCTTCTGCGCCAGGGCTTTCGATAAGACGTAACGGGTCTGCGGCAGCGGCCCTTCGCTGGCGTCTACCAACAGCATGACGCCGTCTACCATCTTCAAAACGCGCTCGACTTCGCCGCCGAAGTCCGAGTGGCCGGGCGTGTCGACGATGTTGATCTTGACCGGGCCGTAATGCACCGAGGCGTTCTTAGCCATGATGGTGATGCCGCGCTCGCGCTCCAGGTCCATCGAATCCATCATGCGCTCGACGGTCGCTTCGTTCGAGCGGAAGAGGCCAGACTGTTTCAGCATCGCGTCAACCAGCGTCGTCTTGCCGTGGTCAACGTGGGCGATGATGGCGATATTGCGTATATTCGGTATTGCTTGCACCATGTCCTCCATTTCGCTCTATGGCGAAACAGGTATGATAGCAGATTCGTGGGCTTCGTGTCAGGCAGGCGCGCCAATCAAAGGATTACATCGCCCGCCCTTGCTGGTATAATCACGGTAGCAGTGGATCAACGCGGCGCATCGGAGTGAGCAGGTTTTGGAATCGCTAACCATAAAACGCCAGGGCAGCTACTTCTACACACGCTCGTACTGGCAGGTGGTGTTGCTGTTGACCGTCATCTATGGCGGCCTCGGCGCGGTGCTGGCGATTCTCACCGAATCCGACCTCGACGACGTGCTCGAAGAGATCATCTTTCCCATCCTCGCCTTCATCCCGGTCTTGCTGATGTGGCTGACGTACGCGTTGATGCTCTTTGCTTTCAAGCGCGACGCCAGAACGGCGGTCGAAGTGAGCCCCGACGGCATTCGCGAAACCGCCAGCGGGCGCGAGCGCCAGTTCATCCCCTGGGCCGGCGTGCGCGAGATCGAGCTGGATGCCGATTGGCTGGGCGGCGCAACGCTCAGGGCGCGCGGCAACTTTTCAGAGATTGCCATCTCGAACGTCGATCTGGTCATCACACGGCCCATGCGCCTGTGGGAGATGCATCGCGCCCTCGGCCACAACGGCGACATCGTCAGCCTCTTCCTGCGAATGAAAGAGGCGGCGCCGCAGGCCGCGCCGAAGATGAACGCCCTGGCGCGCAAGCGGCTGAACCGCTATGCGCTGGCCGCGGGCGACGCCGGCAAGCAGTGAAGACGGCCCGCGCTTATCAATCCGCGAATCGATTTGCTATACTCCCCTTCCATTCGAGAGTCGATTTATGACGAGCCCCGCGAAAGAGATTCGAGACAAATACGAGCCGGTCATCGGACTGGAGATCCACGCGCAGTTGAAGACCGCGTCGAAGATCTTCTGCGGCTGCGCGGCGCAGTTTGGCGACGAGCCGAACGCCAACACCTGCCCGGTCTGCCTGGGATTGCCGGGGGCGCTGCCGGTCTTGAACCGTCGCGTCGTCGAGCTTGCGGCGAAGGCGGCGCTGGCGCTCAACCTTGAGATCAACCGCGAATCGATCTTCTCGCGCAAGAACTATTTTTATCCGGACCTGCCCAAAGGCTATCAAATCTCGCAATACGACCGCCCGTTTTCCGAGCGCGGCTGGGTCGAGATTCCCACAGCCTTACGCAACGACAACGGTCAGCCTCTCGCCTGGCAAGCGAAGCGCTTTCGCATCACCCGCCTGCACCTTGAAGAAGACGCCGGCAAGTCGCTGCACGAAGGCATGCCGGACGCGGCGAAGTCTTATGTCGATCTGAACCGCAGCGGCACGCCGCTGGCCGAGATCGTTTCGGAGCCTGATTTCCGCTCGTCGTGGGAAGCCTACGATTACATGCAGTATGTGCGGCGGGCGCTCGCCTACGCCGAAGTCTGCGACGGCAACATGGAAGAAGGCTCGCTGCGCTGCGACGCCAACGTGTCGGTGCGGCTGAAGGGCGCCGCACAGTTCGGCACACGCGTCGAGCTAAAGAACATCAACTCGTTCCGCTTCCTGCAAAAGGCCATCGAGTACGAGATCAACCGGCAGATCGCCGCCCTTGAAGCCGGCGAGCGCATCACGCAAGAGACGCGGCTGTGGAACGAGAACGAGGCGAAGACTTTTCCCATGCGCTCGAAGGAAGAGGCGCACGATTACCGCTACTTTCCTGAGCCGGATTTGCCGCCGCTAAGGATCAGCGACGCGGAGGTTGAGGGCTACCGCCGCGGGCTGCCGGAATTGCCGGAAGCGCGCCGCCGAAGATTTGTCGAAGAATATGGCCTGTCAGCCGAAGACGCGGCGCTGCTTACGGACTCGCGAGCGATGGCCGATTACTTTGAAACGGCGGCGCGGGCGGCGGGCAACCCGAAGGCGGCGGCCAACTGGATACTCAACGAGCTGGCGCGCGAGCTGAAAGCGAGCAACATGGGAATTCAGGCCGCGCCGGTTGCGGCTGAGAATTTGGCGGCGCTCGTCAAGCTGATCGATGCGGGCACAATCAGCGGCAAGATGGCCAAAGAGGCGCTCGTTGAAATGTACCGCAGCGGGCGGGCGGCGGACGAAGTGGTCAAGGCGATGGGCGGCGGTCAGGTGACGGACGAAGCCGAGATTCGCCGGCTGGCCGAGGCGGCGGTGGCCGCCAATCCGGAACAGGCGGAGCAGTACCGCGCCGGCAAGACTTCGCTGATGGGCTTCTTCGTCGGCCAGTTGATGAAAGCCAGCGGTGGCCGCGCCAATCCGCGGGCCGTCAATAAGGTCTTGAAAGCGATTCTTGATTCAACCGAGGTTTGATGAGAAACAGATTGGGAGTGTGCGCCTGGCTGTTGGTGGCGGCGCTGGTCGCGTCGTCGTGCAGCCACCGGGAAGACCCGAACGAAGTCGCCGTGCTGGATACGAGCTATGGGCAGATCGTCATCGAATTCGAGACGGCGGCAGCGCCGAAGAACGTCGCCAACTTCAAGAACCTGGCGCGCGATCATTTTTACGATGGCACCAAGTTTCATCGCATCGTCAAGATCGAAAACCGCATCGTCGCCATACAGGGCGGCGATCCGAATACGATCAACGGCGACCCGGCGACCTGGGGCATGGGACAGCCCGGTCAGAAGAAAGTCGCGGGCGAGTTTTCGAAAACGCTCAAGCATGTCGGCGGCACGGTGTCGATGGCGCGGGTCTCGAATGATCCCGACAGCGCGACCAGTCAGTTCTTTATCTGCACGGCGCCGAACCCGCAGTGGGACGGGCAGTATTCGATCTTCGGCAAAGTCATTCAAGGCATGAATGTCGTCGAAGCCATCAGCCGCGCACCGGTCGGTCGCAATGGCTCTCAGCCGCTCGACCCGGTCGTCATCAAAGGCGTGCGCCTGGTCAAGCGCAGCGAGATCGGACTTTGATATGCAACTGGCACGGGTCATCGGCACAGTCGTGGCGACGGTCAAGAACGAGCTGCTCGAAGGGCGCAAGCTGCTGGTGATCCAGCCGCTCGACGCTAGCCTACAGGCAGCCGGCAAGCCGATGATTGCCATTGATTCGGTGGGCGCGGGAACGGGCGAAATCGTTTTCTGGTGTCGCGGCAAAGAAGCGTCGTTCCCTTTTATGCCGGTCGAAGTGCCGACCGACTGTACCATCGTCGGCATTGTCGATTCAGTCTTCAAGCAAGAGTGAGATATGTTACTGGCAAAAGTTGTCGGCAACGTCGTTTCGACGCAAAAAGACCCGCGCTATGAAGGCGGGCGGCTGATGATCGTGCAGCCGATTGATCCCGATGGCACGCCGGCTGGCGAGGAGATGTTGGCGCTCGATGCCGTGGATGCGGGCGTCGGCGACACGGTCGTCGTCGTAAGAGAAGGGTGGTCGGCTTCGACGGCGGCAACCGGGCAGCCGGGCGCGGCAATAGATTCGGCGATCATCGGCGTGGTGGATGAAATAGAGGAGCGATAACAGGCGCAAGCGTTATGGCGGATTCAACCGAGGAAATGACCCGGCGAATACTTGAAAGCGTCCTGCGCCAGCTCGAAAGCGGCGCGGCGCGAGCCGCGACCACACCGGCGATCAATCCCGCGGATCATCAGAGCGCGGGCGGCGCGCCGATCATCGTCATCCTGCTCGGCGAACAGCGGGCGACGAACGCGGCCCTGCCCGTCGCGGCTCAACAATCCACTTGCGGGTGTCAAAATAACTCTCCCGACATAAGCAAAAATTCGCTACAATCATTACATCCGGGCCTGGAGCGGTTCGATCTGCGCCGAGACCATGCCGCATCCAACGCTCCTCGCAGGTGTGATCTGGAACCTGACCGTGATTGTGTGGGTTCGGGCGCATGTGAGATGCGCGGCTATTGATGGGTTGTGCCAGCCGCGCTGAAGGTCTCGGGCGTCGCAGGGGGAGCTATGGTGAAGCCAGCCAGCCTGACATTGCAAGATGACAAAGGCGAAGCGCGCGACCTCGATGTCGAATCGGTGCCGTTTCGCATCGGGCGTCTTGGCGCGAACGATCTAAAGCTCGACAACCCATACATCTCGCGCCATCACGTCGAGATCACGCTTGAGGGCACGACCTACCTGGTGCGCGACCTCGGCAGCACGTCGGGGACGTTTGTCAATGGCCGCCAGGTGAAGCGCTCGAAACTGAAGGACGGCGACCGCATACGGCTCGGCAGAGCGCACGGCGTCGAGTTCGTTTTTCACAACGACCGCGACTGCGAAGCCGACGAAACCATGTCCGACGATGAAGACGGGCTGCAACCGGTGCGCATCATTCAACCGCAGGACGCGCGCTTTCTCAACACCGCCAAGCTGCCCGACTCGGGGGCGCTCTCTGACCAGACGGTCAACACCCTGCGCTCGCTCTACGAGTTTATGGGCGATCTGCTGACCGTGCATTCGGCCAACGAGCTGACCAGTAAAGTCGTCAGCTTTTTGCAGCAATCCCTACGAGCAGATCGCTGCGCCGTGCTGTTGTTCGATGACGACAAGGGGTGCCTGGAAGTCGCCGCGGCAAGCGGCGACGCCTTCACGCCGAGCAGCAGCGTGACCAGCCGCGTCTTCGACGATAACGTCGCGGTGTTGAGCCTCGACGCCAGCGCCGACGAGCGCTTCAAGGCGGGCGACTCGATCCGCTTCCAGTCCATCCATTCGGTGATGTGCGCGCCCATCGGCTCGAAGACGCGCGCCTGGGGCGTTTGTTATGTGGATAACACAACGCCTGAGCGGGCCTTCCACGACGAAACGCTCGACTTTCTGGCGGCGGTGGCGCATCACGCCGGGTTGGCGCTTGAGAACATCTACCTGCTCGAAGAGCAGCGGCGCTCGCTCGAAAGCTTCATCCGCACGCTGGCCGCCTCGCTCGACGCGCGCGACGACAACACCGCCGGCCATTCGGCGCGGGTCGGCGCGATCAGCATGGGCATCGCCCGGCGCATGGGATTGAGCCCGAATGATTGTCGGCTGATCTACTACGCCGGCTTGCTGCACGATTATGGGAAGATTGGCGTGCGCGACGATGTGTTGTTGAAGCCCGCGCAGTTGACCGCCGAAGAGTACGCGCACGTCAAAGAGCACCCGATGCACACCTTCAGGCTGCTTTCGAAGATGCGCTTTCCCGAAGACCTCGCCGAGATTCCTTTCGTCGCGGCGGCGCACCATGAGCGCTGGGATGGGACAGGTTACCCGCACGGCCTGAGCGGCGAAGAGATTCCGCTGGGCAGCCGCATCGTCGCGGTGGCCGATGCCTACGACGCGCTGACGGAAGACCGCTGCTACCATGAGGGCTGGGAGCCCGCGCGCGCTGTCGTCGAGCTGACGCGCCGCTCGGGGACTTACTTCGACCCCACAGTGATAACCGCCTTCACGGAATACTTCGAGAGAGAGATGATGCCTCGCATTGATGATCTGGCGGCGCGCCGCCAGGAGGTGAAGACCCTGATAGAGGTGCCGGTCGAAAGCCGCTAAGTCACCCACGTAAATATAATGGCTGGTCTATGTGATCAGAACGTTTCGCGCCGCTCCTTGGTGAAGCGGACGAGCAGGTTGATGATGCGCGCCAGTCCCTCGACGACCGCCAGCCCTGCGCGGTCCTGCCGGTGAAAGACCGCCGTGCGGGTCTCGTCCCCGGCGCGATAACGAATCAACAAAACATAATCGTGCTGCTTCTGCTCTGTGGGACCGGGCTTTTTCTTAAAGAACCAGGACATGCCGAAAGGCAGGATCAGGAATCGCCAGAGCGGTGTAGGCGGCGGCGCGGCTTGTGTGGTAAGCGAGGCATCAACGGTGGTGGCATCGATGATGACCGGCGCATTGATGCGCGCGGTGCGGCTGCCGGGCATCTGCTCGCTGACCTCGATGCCGCTGGCGTCAATCAACAGCCGCACAGGTTGAGGATCGTCCAGGCGTTCGAGCCCATCCAGATAATCGACTTCAACGCGCGTCGCCTCGAACTGCGACGGCGCGCCCCGGTCAATCATCGGCAGGCCGCACCAGATACAGCGCCGCGCCGCCGCCGCATTTGCGCGCCCACATTCCTGGCAATAAGCTGGTGTCATGCGTTCTCGATCATTCAAGCGACGGACGCGCCCGCGTCGAGATTATAGGAATGAGCGTGAGCAAACTTCAACGGTTATTATTCTGGTTGGCCTGGGCGGTCGCCCTGGTGTTGCTGGGCCGCTTCAGTATTGACTTCATCAAAGAGATGCCGGCGTGGATAGCCGCGCCGTTCGTCTTGCTGGTTGCCGCGGCGCTCGGCATCGCCGCAATGAACCTCGTCGCCGGCGAGCGAGCGCCTGCCGGGCACGAAAGGACGGGCGCGGCGGGCGTGGTCAGGCTTCTGTTGATGGCTTCGATTCCGCTCGGCTTTATCGCCTCGTCGCTCGACTGCACAGGCCTGAGTCTGGTGGGTTGCACGCCGTTTTGCACCTTCATCAAGACAATCTGGATTCCTGTGCTGGCCGTGGGCGGCGCGGCTTATTTCTGGTGGCGGACGCCGATAATGATGACGCTGCTGTTGCTCGGCAGCGCCGTGCCGCTCGCGCCGCACTGCTTATGTTTCAATCCCGGCAATGGCTGGTGGATCGAGCGGCTGGGGGCGAGCCCCACCTGTTACGCCTGGGGCTTCGTGGTGAGCCTGATCGCGCTCACCGCGCTCGGGGCGGGGAAGCGCGTGTGGCCGTCGCTGCTCGTCAATGGCGCGATTATCGGCGGCGCGACGGCCTTCTTCGTCGGCCATCATTACTTTCATTTTCCGTGGTAAGCGCAGGCCACGATGCGGAGGCGACTCAACGGATCGCCTCCGCTCGACGAGCGCCCGCTTCTATTTGCGCTCGCCGAATGAGCGGGCGAAGAGGTCGCCGATGGCGCGGCGGCCATTCTCTTCGAGCTGGCGCGTGCCTGTGCCGCTGAAGTGGATGTGCTCGATGACCGGCAACTGATCGCCCGCCAGCTTGACCCAGTCGCGCTGATCCCACTCGAACCAGGCGTCCTGCTGTTGGTCGAAGACGTAGAGCGGTTTGTTACAGAGCTTGGCGAACTCGGCGCCCCAGCCCGTCCCGCCTTTGACCGTCTTGTCTTCGAGGATTTCGCCGATGACATAAATCTCCTGGCTCTTATTGATCTGATACCAGATGCTTTGCAGGATTTTGCGGAAGGTCGGGCTGTCGGCATAGCGGCGGTTCATCAGCTTCGAGACGTATTCGAGGCTGACGTCGCCGGCGAGCAACTCTTCGTGGTTGAGATAATGGAGGCCGCGGGCGCGGACGATGCGGTGGCCCTCGAAGGTGTAGTTGACCTCTTCGATGCCGAAGGCTTCGGCTTGCGCGCCGAACTCGGCTTCGGCGCCCTGCGCGCCGCCGCTGAAGAGGATGCAGTCTTGTCGATTCAACATGTCTTACTTTCCCTTTCTGATGATTTCGTGATGATCCTTATAAAATGAAAAAGGTAGAGCCGCGCCGGGCGACTCTACCTCAGTGACCAGTACCGCTAACGGGACTCGAACCCGTAGTCTCTGCCTTGAGAGGGCAGCGTGTTAACCACTTACACCATAGCGGCAGACGATGCGCTCGCGTTTCAAACATACGGTGCGGCGCTGCAAAGAGCTGGCGAAGTCTTAGTATACCTAGCG
This sequence comes from Blastocatellia bacterium, assembly GCA_035275065.1. Lineage (NCBI taxonomy): Bacteria > Pseudomonadati > Acidobacteriota > Blastocatellia > Blastocatellia bacterium. The sequence continues at coordinate 12,254 of DATENM010000102.1, read as the reverse complement.
TCCACGGCATTGGCAATGCTCGCCTGATTGGCACTCATCGGGCCGAAAGACGAACGCGCTTATAAACACGGGCCGGGGTATTAAATCACTTGATTTCTTTTTTTATAAAATTTCATACCGCAAAACTGCAAATCCGGTTTGCCCTTTTAGGGGTTGAATGGTTATATATCAGAATTCAAGCTTCACCGTTCACCAGTTGCATTGATGAAGTTTGCTGGTTGTTGCGCTTGTGGCTAAAACAGGAAGGGCGCGACGGTGCGCCGGAATGATGTTTAACCCGAAGTCGCAAACTTAGCGCCGGTTATCACGCAACCGTGGTCAAGACCGTGGGAACACATTCATCTCAACTCGGCAAGCATCCCTGGCTTGCAGCCGCAAATCCATCTGTAGTCAGTCGTCAGTAAGTCTCGCGCCGGGCCCGCTGAGCCGCGTGGCCAGGAGCGACGTGTGGTCGAGAGTCCAAGACGGGGTTGATTAGACAATGAGCCAAGTCTTTCATCGCAGCATGAACGTCGTTTCCAAGGTCAGCGCCATCGGGGCGGTTGTCCTGATTGGCGCGATCTTCTGGTTTATGGATGCCTGGTCGCGCTCCGGCTACAACACGCAGGCGTTCGTGTCGCGCGTCCAGCCCGTGCAATTCAGTCATAAGCACCACGCCGGCGACGACGGCATCGATTGCCGCTACTGCCACACTTCTGTCGAAACCTCGGCGACCGCCGGCATCCCGCCGTCGAAGACCTGCATGAATTGCCACTCGCAGATCTGGTCGAATGCGCCATACCTTGAGCCGGTGCGCGAGAGCTTTCGCTCGGGCCAGCCCATCAAGTGGGTGAGGGTGCATGATCTGCCGGACTTCGTCTATTTCAACCACTCGATTCATGTCAACAAGGGCGTCGGCTGTTCGACCTGTCACGGGCGCATAGACCAGATGCCACTGGTGATGCAGGTGCAATCGCTACAGATGCAGTGGTGTCTCGACTGCCATCGCAACCCGGAAAAGGTCCTGCGCCCACGGGATCGCATCTTCGACATGAGCTGGGCGCCGGGGCCGGACCAGGACCAGCAGGGCAAAGAGCTGGCAGAGAATGTCTATCACCTGCAAAACACGAACGTCCTCACCAGTTGCAGCACCTGTCATCGCTAAGCGTTGAGAACGCGAAACGCCTAGCTGATTGAGGAGATCATCAAGCAATGAGCGAGCTTGTTCAACTGAAGGGCTTGACCGGCAAAGCGGCGGACGACGCGCACCACGATGACGCGCACCACGATCAGGCGCATCATGATGGCGGGCATGACGATCACGCCCGCCATCATCACGGACATCACCATCACGATGACGCGCACGCCCACGACCATAGCGCCGCCGCGACCGATGCTTCGGCCGCGCTTGCCACACTGCGCACACGCCTGAGCGGCAAGAGCGGCAAGGCGTACTGGCGCAGCCTCGAAGAGCTTGCCGATTCCGAGCAGTTCTATGAGGCGCTGCATCGCGAGTTCCCCGAAAACGCCTCGGAGTGGAACGACCCCGTAGGCCGCCGCCGCTTCATGCGCTTGATGGGCGCCTCGCTAGCACTCGCGGGGCTGACGGCCTGCACCAAGCAGCCGCCGGAATACTTCGCGCCTTACGCCAAGCAGCCCGAAGAGGTGACGCTTGGGCGGCCGCTCTTTTTCGCCACCGCCATGCCGTTTGCCGGCAGCAGCATCGGTCTGCTCGCCGAAAGCCACGAAGGCCGCCCGACGAAGATCGAAGGCAACAAAGACCACCCGGCGAGCCTCGGCGCCACCGACCTCTTCGCGCAGGCGTCGGTGCTCGACCTCTATGATCCCGACCGCTTGCAGACGCTCACCTACATCACGGACCCTGCGACCTGGGGGGATTTCATCAATGCGGTGCGCGCCTCTGTGACGCAGCAGCGCACCCCTGAGATTGGCGGCTCCGGATTGCGCATTCTTTCGGAAGTCGTCACGTCGCCGACACTGACTTATCAGATCAAGTCTTTGCTCGCGGAAATGCCGAACGCCAAATGGCATCAGTATGAGCCCGCGGCCTCCGACAGCGCCCGCGAAGGCTCGCGGCTCGCCTTCGGCCAGTACACCAACGCCGTCTATCGCTTCGATAAAGCTGATGTCGTGGTCGCGCTCGATGCGGACTTCCTGTCGTGCGGCGCGGCAAGCGTCCGCTACGCGCATGACTTCGCCGAGCGCCGCCGCCTGAACGAAGAGAAGCGGGATATGAACCGCCTCTACAGTATCGAAAGCTCGATGACGCTCACAGGCTCGATGGCCGACCATCGCTTGCCTGTGCGACCGAGCGAAGTCGAAAGCATCGCCCGCGTTCTCGCCGCCAAACTCGGTGTCGCGGGCGGCGGCTCTGCTACGACTTCGCACGACGCCTGGGTGAATGCCGTCGCCAACGACCTGCGCGGCAAGCGCGGCGCCAGCATCGTCATTGCCGGCGACACACAGCCGCCAGTCGTTCACGCCCTGGCGCATGCGATCAATCAGTCGCTCGGCAACGCCGGCAGCACAGTGCTATACACCGAGCCGATTGAAGGCAACCCGGTTGACTGCAACGCCTCGCTCAAAGAGCTGGTCGCGGACATGGACGCGGGGCGCGTCGATACGCTGTTGATCCTTGGCGGCAACCCTGTGTTTACGGCACCTGCCGACCTCGGATTCAAAGAAAAGCTGAGAGACAAGGTGCGCCTGCGCATCCACCTGACCTCGCACATCAACGAGACCGCCGAGCTATGTCAGTGGCAGGTCAACGAGGCGCATTACCTGGAATCGTGGAGCGACGCGCGCGCCTTCGACGGCACGGCGGCGATCATTCAGCCGCTGATTGCGCCGCTTTATAACGGCAAGACGGCGCACGAAGTGGTTGCCGCTTTTTCAAGCCAGCCTGACCGCCGCAGCTTCGACATCGTTCGCGATTACTGGATGCGGCGCTTTGCGGCGGGCGGCGAAGAGCCGCCGGTTGCCGTCGCTCGCGCCGCCGCGCCGGCGACACCGCCGGGCGCTGCGGGCGCGACGGGCGGGACAGCGGCGCAGCAGGTAGCGAGCCGCGCCGCCGCGAACGCTCAGGCGGGACAGACACAGGCGACACCCGCGCCGCCCGCCGCGCCGCCGCCGCCCGCGGTTGACGCACAGCGCTTCGAGGCGCAGTGGCGAAAATGGCTGCACGACGGCGTCGTCCCGAACACCGCCGCCAAGCCGCGCGCCGGCGCTGCGGGCGCGAACCTGCCGCCACCAACCAATCAATCGAGCTCGGATTATGAAGTCGTCTTCAAGCCCGACCCGACCGTTTACGACGGGCGCTTTGCCAATAACGGCTGGCTTCAGGAACTGCCCAAGCCGATCAGCAAACTGACCTGGGACAATGCCGTTTATCTCAGCCCAAAGACGGCGGTGACGCTCGGCATCGGCAAAGAGAAGGACGGCATCGGCCACAACGACACGGGCTGGACGGGCGGCGATTTCTACGCAGACATGATCGAGCTGACGCTCAATGGGCGCACGCTGGTCATGCCAGCCTGGATTCAGCCGGGCCACCCTGACGGCGTCTTCACGGTCTTTTATGGCTATGGCCGCACGCGGGTTGGCCGCGTCGGCGAAGGCACGGGCTTTGACGCCTACGTGCTGCGCGGCAGCGACGCGCCGATGTTTGCCACAGGCGTCAAGGTGCGCAAGACCGGCGACACCTACAGGCTCGCCGCCACGCAGCTCCACCACATGGTTGATATGTCGGGCGTCGGCACCACTAACGACCTGGCGGCACGCGACATCATCCGCTCCGGGACGCTCGAAGAGTGGAAGAAGAACCCGTCGCTCAATCGCGAAGAGTACGACGCCAAGCAGCCCGGCCACGCGGGCGGCAAGCCGGACCTGGAAGGTGAGCGCGAGCCGAAGCTTTATCCCGAATACGAGTACTCGAAGGGCTACCGCTGGGGCATGTCGATTGACATCAACTCCTGTGTCGGCTGCTCGGCCTGCGTTATGGCTTGCAACGCCGAAAACAACATCCCGGTCGTCGGCAAGGAACAGGTGATGCGCAGCCGCGAGATGCACTGGCTGCGGGTTGACAGCTATTATCGCGGCGACGAAGTGAACCCGGAGACTTTCTACCAGCCGCTGCCCTGCCAGCAGTGCGAGAAAGCGCCGTGCGAAGTGGTCTGCCCGGTGGGCGCCACCGTGCACAGCGCCGAGGGCCTCAACGACATGGTCTACAACCGCTGTGTCGGCACGCGCTACTGCTCGAATAACTGCCCGTACAAGGTGCGGCGTTTCAACTTCCTGCTCTACCAGGATTTCTATACAGAGCCGCTGAAGCTGCTGCGCAACCCGGAGGTCAGCGTGCGCAGTCGCGGCGTCATGGAAAAATGCACCTACTGCGTGCAGCGCATCCAGCGCGCCAAGATCGATTCCGAGCGCGAGGGCCGCAAGGTGCGCGACGGCGAGGTTCAGACCGCCTGCGCCCAGGCATGCCCGACGCAGGCGATTGTCTTCGGCGACATCAACGACCCCAATAGCCGCGTCGCCAAGCTCAAGGCGCAAGAGCGTAACTATGACCTGCTGGCCGAGCTTGGCACACAGCCGCGCACGACCTATCTGGGCGCGGTGAAGAATCCGAATCCCGAACTAGGGGGAGCCTAAGCGTATGTCGAAGTTTCCGCATGACACGATGGACATCAGCGACGAGACGATCACGCCGGCGGCGGTCATCGGCCCGGGGCAGACCTTTGGCACGGTGACCGACAAGATTGCCAGCCTCGTGCTGACCGGCCACACGCCGAGATTCTGGTACATCGGCTTTGGCGTCGCCTTCCTGGGCATGGGCATGATGTTGGCAACCATCGTCTACCTGGTGCTGACCGGCATCGGCATCTGGGGCAACAACATCCCGGTCGGCTGGGCCTTCGACATCATCAACTTCGTCTGGTGGATCGGTATCGGCCACGCCGGCACGTTGATCTCGGCGATCCTCTTGCTGCTCAAGCAGCAATGGCGCACCTCGATCAACCGCTTCGCCGAAGCCATGACGCTGTTTGCGGTGGCCTGCGCAGGGCTGTTCCCGCTGCTGCATACGGGCAGGCCGTGGCTCGCCTACTGGCTCTTTCCTTATCCTTCGACGATGGGGGTCTGGCCGCAGTTTCGCAGCCCGCTGATCTGGGACGTCTTCGCGGTCTCGACCTATGCGACCGTATCGGCGCTGTTCTGGTACGTCGGCCTGATACCGGATTTAGCGACCCTGCGCGACAAGGCGAAGAAGAGAGGCGTCAAGGTTGCCTACGGCATCTTCGCGCTCGGCTGGCGCGGCTCGGCGCGGCACTGGGCGCGTTATGAAACCGCTTACCTGTTGCTTGCGGGACTGGCGACGCCTCTGGTGCTTTCTGTGCACACGGTGGTGAGCTTCGACTTCGCGGTGGCGCAACTGCCGGGCTGGCACACGACGGTCTTTCCGCCCTACTTCGTCGCCGGCGCCATCTATTCGGGCTTCGCGATGGTCTTGAGCCTGGCGATCCCGATGCGCAAATGGTACGGGCTGGAATCATTAATCACCGAGCGCCACCTGAACAACGCCGCCAAGGTCATGCTGGCGACGGGGATGGTGGTCGCCTACGGCTACCTGATGGAAGCTTTCATGTCGTGGTACAGCTCGAACACCTTCGAGCAGTTCATGATGAAGAATCGCGCCCTCGGTCCTTACGGCTACATGTACTGGCTGTTGATTCTCTGCAACATCCTGCTGCCGCAGATGCTATGGTCGAAGCGGGTGCGCCTGAACATCCCGCTGCTGTTCGTGCTGTCGATTGTCATCAACATCGGCATGTGGCTTGAGCGTTATGTGATCATCGTCACCAGCCTCTACCGCGACTTCCTGCCGTCGTCGTGGGGCGCTTACTCGGCGACGAAGTTTGACTTCACGATGTTTTTCGGGACCATCGGTTTCTTCCTGACCCTGATGTTCTTATTCGTACGGTTCCTGCCGGCGATTTCGATATTCGAGATTCGCTCGATCTTGCCGCAGGCGAAAGTGAAGTCGCACGAGGCATGAGCCGAGGAAAGGAAAACGGACATGATAGATGGAGCAGGGAAGCGAGGGTTGTACGGCTTGCTGGCGGAGTTCGACAACCCGACCGACGTGGTGCGCGCCGCCGAGCGCGTCTATACGGAAGGCTATCGCCGGATCGATGCCTACAGTCCATACCCGATTGAAGAGTTGAGCGAGGCCATCGGCTTTCACAAGAACCGTGTGCCGCTGGTGGTGTTGATCGGCGGCGTGCTCGGCGCGTCGGGCGGCGCGGCGCTCTGCTACTGGGTGTCGGCCATCGCCTACGCCGAAAACATCGGCGGGCGGCCATTGTGGAGCTGGCCGGCATTCATCCCCGTGGCCTACGAGTTAACGATCTTGCTTGCGGCCATCTCGGCGGTCGTCGGCATGATCTTGATGAACGGTCTGCCGCAGCCGTACCACCCGGTCTTCAACGCGCCGCGCTTCGAGCTGGCGAGCCGCGATCACTTCTTTCTCGCTATCGAGGCAGCCGACCCGAAGTTCGACCTCGCTCAGACGCGCGCCTTCCTGGCGACGCTGGGCGCTAACGAAGTCGTTGAAGTGCCATTCTAGAGTGGCGCAGGAAAACCGTAGCCGTGTGGATTCAGCAATGAATAGACAGAACATCAGACAATCGAAGCAGCGACGCAGACGGCACCTGCTTTTTGCCTTTTGCCTTTTGCCTTCCTGTCCGCCGCCTGCCGTCAGGACATGCACGACCAGCCGAAGTATAAGCCGCTGCGCGAAAGCATCCTGTTCCGCGACGGACGCAGCTCGCGCCCGCTCGTAGAAGGCACGGTGGCGCGCGGCTTCCTGCGCGAAGACAGCGAATACTACACCGGCAAGGTTGGCCAGAATCCACAAGGCAGCGCCCCCGCCGCGCAGCCGATGGGCGCGACCGGCACGACCACCGATACACAGCGCACCGCTTCGAGCCAGACGGGCCAGGAGGCGCAGGCCGGGACGTCGCCCGCGGCCACGGGCGAGTTCGCAGGCTTCACGACGACCTTCCCGATCCCGATTGACCGCGCCGCGATTGACCGCGGCCAGGAGCGCTTCAACATTTTCTGCGCCGTCTGCCACGGGCAGCTCGGCGACGGCAACGGCATGATTCCCAAGCGCGGCTATCGACAGCCACCGACTTATCATCAAGACCGATTGCGGCGCGCGCCCGTCGGCTACATCTTCGACGTTGCGACCAACGGCTTCGGGGCGATGCCCGATTACGCGTCGCAGATTTCGGTAGATGACCGCTGGAAGATCGTCGCCTACATTCGCGTCTTGCAGTTGAGTCAGCAGGGCACCGCGGCGGACGTGCCGGCGGGCCAGAAGATCGGCATCCCCGCGGAAGCGGAGGGCGAGCAAAAGCAAGGAGAGCACAAGTAATGATCGAACTGAAGGAGGTCGCCGCCCCGAATGTCGAAGGTTTCCGCGGTCGCGTCGTGGTCGTCGCCGGCATTGGGATCGCTCTGGCCATCGTCGGCTGGGTGGTGAACGAAGAGCAATTCTACCGATCTTACCTGCTGGCCTATATGTTCTGGCTCGGGCTGACGCTCGGCTCGCTCGGCCTGTTGATGATACAGCATATGACGGGCGGCGCCTGGGGCATGGTGGTGCGGCGCAACTGCGAAGCGGTGGCGCGGCTGTTTCCGCTGATGGCGCTCCTGTTCATCCCCTTGCTTGTCGCCGTGCTGCGCCAGAAGCTCTACATCTGGACGCAGGACCCGTCGCTGTGGTCTGCCGAGATGCACGGCGCCATCGATCAGAAGGCGCATTACTACCTCAACGTGCCATTCTTCATCGTCCGCGTGGTGATCTACTTTCTGATCTGGTGGCTGTTCAGCTCGCTGTTGAACCGCTATTCGCGCCGCCAGGACGAGACCGGCGACCGTTTCATTTCTAAAACCATGTCGAAGATCAGCGGGCCGGGCATCGTAATCTGCGGCCTCATGATCACCTTTGCGACGATTGATTGGACGATGTCGCTCGACCCGACGTGGTTTTCGACGATCTGGGGCATCATCTTCATCGGCGGCCAGTTGCTCTCGGCCATGTCGTTCTCGATCATCGTGCTGACGATCCTGTCAAACGACGGGCCGCTTACAGGCGTTGTCAAGCCGGCGCACTTCCACGACATGGGCAAGCTGACGCTGGCGTTCCTGTTGCTGTGGGCCTATTTCTCGGTCTCGCAGTTGATCATCATCTGGTCGGGCAACATTCCCGAAGAGGCCAAGTGGTATACGCGGCGGCTGGGCACGAGCTGGAAGGTGGTCGGATTGGTGCTGGTGCTGCTCCACTTCGCTATCCCCTACCTGATGTTGCTGTCGCGCGACCTGAAGCGCCATTCACGCCGCTTGATCTGGCTGGCGGTGTGGATGATGATCATGCGCTACGTTGACCTCTACTGGCTGTTCGGGCCAGAGATGCACGGCTCAATTGAAGGCCGCGCCGTGCCGCTTACGGTGAGCTGGCAAGACATCGTGATGTGGTTCGCCATCGGCGGCATCTGGTTATGGTTCTGGGCCGGCGAGCTGCGCAAGCGCCCGCTGCTGCCGTTGAAAGACCCGTTCCTCGAAGAGGGGCTGCACCCCAGTCATCACTAGCCCTGTGGCGGCAAGGCTTGGACGGCGAGCGGTTTGTTACAATAGGGAGAAGAGGCACTGGATATGGCTCATCGAGATAAACTGGATACTTCTTTCATCAAGAACCCGGACGTTGCCCACGAAGAGAGCGACGTCAACATTCGCCCGATTGCCTGGTTCATGGTGTGGCTGACGGTGGCCACGGCGGTCGTGATGCTGCTGATGATCGGGCTCTACCGGTTTCTCGATAATCAGGCGACGAGGCAGGACGAGCGGCAGCGCTCGCCGCTCGCGGGTGAGCGCAACCCGATCCCGCCGGGGCCTGTCTTGCAGCTGGCGCCGAACGCCGCCGGCCAGATCAAGCCGCCCGAAGGCAACAACACCCCGACCGCGGAGTTTGATCAGGCGCGCCGTGAAGAGAGATTGAAGCTGGAGAATTACACCTGGGTGGATGAAAGCAAGGGCGTCGTCAGCTTACCGATTGACCGCGCCGCCGACCTGGCTCTTGAGCGCGGCCTGCTGAAATCGAGGCCGCCGGCTGTGACCTCAACACCCGCTGCCAGGCCCGCTTCCGAAACCCCGGAACCCGGCAGACTGCAACAGGGGCAGAGCGACCGCAAGCAGGGCGATGAAAAACACTAGGTGAAGGCAAAAGGCAAAAGGCAAAAGGCAAAAGTTAAGGAGTTGCATTGCAGCAAGATTTAGTTATGAAGTTGACCACGAAGCGACATCAATCGAATCAGAATCGCAGCCGCATCAGGCGGGCAATCACTTTTGCCTTTTGCCTTTTGCCTTTTGCCTTTTGCCTTTCGCTCGCGCCTCTGGCGTTAGCGCAGAACTGGGAGACCAGCGGGCCGCCCAAACAGGAGCGCGTCGCCAACAGCAAGCCGAAGCTTTTGGAAAATGTCGGCATCGATCAGCGGCTCAACCAGCAGGTGCCGCTCGACATAACGTTCCGCGACGAGTCGGGCAACACCGTGCGGTTGGGCGATTACTTCGGCGACAAGCCGGTCGTCCTCTCGCTGGTCTACTATAGCTGCCCGCAGCTTTGCAGCCAGGTGCTCAACGGCCTGACCGGCAGTCTCAGCACGCTCCGGGACTTCAGCATCGGCAAAGAGTACACGGTGCTGACGGTGAGCTTTGACCCGCGCGAAAAGCCTGAGCTTGCGGCCAAGAAGAAGAAAACCTACGTCGATTGGTATAGGCGCGAGGGCGCCGGTGCGGGCTGGCACTTCTTGACCGGCGACCAGGAGCAGATTGACCGGCTGACCGAGGCGGTCGGCTTTCATTACAACTGGGACCCGGCGACGCAACAGTTTGTCCACGCCAGCGGCGTAATGCTGCTGACGCCCGACGGCAAGCTGTCGCGCTACTTTTACGGCATCGAGTACTCGGCCAAAGATTTGCGGCTCGGGCTGGTCGAAGCGTCGAACGGCAAGATCGGCTCGGCAGTTGATCAAGTCTTGCTCTACTGCTTCCACTATGACCCTGAGCAGGGCAAGTACGGCTTTGTGGTGATGAACCTGATACGGCTCGGCGGGGCGATCACGCTGGTGGGCGTCGCCGCGCTGATCTTCATCATGCGGCGCAAGACCGCGCAGCGCCAGCGCGAACTGGGAGGGCTTGTTTAGTTATGCAGATACCGGTGCCGTTTTCTCCAGACCAGGCTTCGTCCTACGCGAACGACACAGACAACCTGTACGCCTTTCTGTGGACGCTCACCATCGTCTTCGGCCTCGGCCTGGTGATAGCCGTCTTCTTCTTCGCCATCAAGTACCGCCGCCGCTCTCCCAACGAAGTCGGCCACCCGGTCGCGGGCGCGATCAGCCTGGAGCTGACCTGGACGATCATCCCCTTCTTAATCTCGATGGGCATCTTCGTCTGGGGAACCGAGCTCTATTTCAAGATCTATCGCCCGCCCGCCAATGCCAAGGAAGTCTACGTCGTCGGCAAGCAGTGGATGTGGAAGATTCAGCACACCGAAGGCCAGCGCGAGATCGACGAGTTGCATGTCCCTGTCGGCACGCGCATCAAGCTGATCATGACGACCGAGGACGTGATTCATAGTTTTTATATCCCGGCTTTTCGCATGAAGCTGGACGTGGTGCCGGGCCGTTACAGCAATGTCTGGTTCGAGCCGACGCAGGTCGGCAAGTACGAGCTGTTCTGCGCCGAATACTGCGGCACCAGCCATTCGGGGATGATCGGCTCGGTCTACGTCATGGAGCCGGCGGATTATCAAGCCTGGCTCTCAGGCGGCACAGGCGAGGGGACGCCGGCGCAGCAGGGCGAGAAGTTATTTCAGCAGCTCGCCTGTAGCAGTTGCCATCTGGCGAGTGGGCAGGGGCGCGGGCCGCGCTTGCAGGGCGTCTTCGGGTCGACCGTCGAATTGGCCGACGGCTCGAAGGTGGTGGCGAACGAGGATTATGTTCGTGAATCGATCCTCAACCCGCGGGCCAAAGTCGTCGCTGGCTTCCAGCCGATTATGCCGACCTTCCAATCTCTGGTGAGCGAAGAGCAGGTCTTGCAACTGGTCGCCTATGTGCGCTCGCTTACGCAGGAAGGGCAGGGCAGCAATGCGGGCGGCGCGGCGGGCAGCACGACCAGCGGCACGGCAACCGGCAGCGCGGCCAGTGCGCCGGCCAGTGCGCCGGCCAGCGGCACCGCGACGCCGCCAACCACGCAGAGCAAGGGTAACGCCGGTCAGGCCCCGAAGCCGAAGCCGAGACCGTAGATGTGGCGCAAGCTGTTAGCTTGCGCAGTGACTCGCGCAAGCTAACAGCTTGCGCCACAGGGCGCGCCGTGAGGCCGCATTAATCGCAAGGTATTCGATTATGAGCACAGAAGCCGAAGTCATTGTTCCGCCGGTCAACTATCTCAACGCCGCCTACGGCGTGAAGTCGTGGCTGCTGACGAAAGATCATAAGCGCATCGCCTTGCTCTACCTGGCGACCGTGACCTTGTTCTTTTTCGTCGGCGGTCTCTTCGCCGCGGGGGTGCGGATAGAGCTGCTGACGCCGAAGGGCGACCTCTTGCAGTCCGACACCTATAACCGTTTCTTCACCATGCATGGCATCGTCATGGTTTTCTTCTTCCTGATTCCGTCCATCCCGGCGGTCCTGGGAAACTTCCTCATCCCGATCATGATCGGGGCAAAAGACCTGGCCTTCCCGCGCATCAACCTGCTGAGCTGGTACATCTATGTCCTCGGCGGATTGTTCACGATCCTGGCCATCGTGCTGGGCGGCGTTGACACCGGCTGGACGTTTTACGCGCCTTTGAGCACGAACTACGCCAACGGCAACGTGCTGCTTGCGGGGATCGGCGTCTTCATCACAGGGTTCTCATCTATTCTGACGGGGCTGAACTTCATCGTCACGGTGCATACGATGCGAGCGCCGGGGCTGACCTGGTTTCGGCTGCCGCTGTTCGTCTGGTCGCATTACGCCACCAGCCTGGTGATGATCCTCGGCACGCCGGTCATCGCCATCACCGTGCTGTTACTAGCGCTAGAGCGCATCGCCCACGTCGGCATTTTCGACCCGGCCCTCGGCGGCGACCCTGTGCTGTTCCAGCACCTCTTCTGGTTCTACTCGCACCCGGCGGTCTACATCATGATC